>RPYR01000238.1 GCA_008671285.1 Collinsella aerofaciens
GCGCGAGACCGAGCCGCTTTCTATTCATGTTAGGGCTTTCGAGACCGATGACGGTTTGGAGATCATCGTCGAGGACGATGGCATCGGTATGAGCGAAGAAGTCTGCGCGCATCTGTTTGAGCAACATCGCCTGGAGGAGCCCGAGAGCATTACCGCCGACGGTTCCATCAAACGAGGCTGCGGCTTGGCGCTCTTTAACGTACTTCAGCGCATCCATTTCTTTTACGGAGAAGATTCCGGCATGCGCGTGAAGTCCCAGGAGGGCGTGGGAACGCAGGTCATCGTCGAGCTGAACGGCGAGCCGCATGAGCCGGCGCCGTTGACGGCGTAGCACGCGGTTGGATTGAGAGAAAAAGAGGGGAAGCACATATGTCCGAAGGCTGGAACATCTTGGTGGTTGATGACGAGCCTCCCATTAGGGCTGAGCTACGCTATCTGTTGGAAAAGGATGCGCGTGTGGGTCAGATTGCCGAGGCGGGCAATGTCACCGAAGCCGTGGAGTCGATTCTGTCGAACAAGCCCGACGTGCTGTTTTTAGACATTACCATGCCCGGTCGCTCGGGAATTGAGCTTGCCGAGACGCTGCAGAACCTAAAGACGCCGCCGGTGGTTGTGTTTGTGACGGCGTTTGCCGAGTATGCGGCCGATGCCTATAACCTCGATGCGGTCGACTATGTCGTCAAGCCGGTCGAGGACGCACGCCTGTCAAAGGCACTCGACAAGATCGAGACAGCCTTGGGTGCCCGTCGTGTTATCCATGCTCCGCGCCAGCCTTTGCGTCTGACGGTGGACCGCGGGGGAAAAAAGGTTTTCATTCCCGCCGCAGACGTCTGCTACTTTGAGGCGCGCGCCGATTTTTGCAACGCCATCTGCGCCGAGGGAACATACCTGATCAATGAGTCGATCTCTTCGCTCGAGCGTCGCCTGGACTCCGAGGGCTTTATTCGCGTTCATCGCAGCTACCTGGTCAATTTGGAAGACGTGCACAATGTTGAGATTGGCTCCACGGGGTTGATGGAGCTCAGGCTCGACCGCGTGAACTCGACGGTGCCGGTGTCCCGTCGTCGTGCCGCCGAGGTTAAAGCACACTTGGGGCTTGCGTAGACGGTCTGCATGCCGTCGTTTACCATCGCAGGTTTGGCATGGGCGCGCGGTGGGCATAATGGGTGGCATCGAATGAAATCGAAAGGATCATTATGCCCGCGCTTATCACCCATCATCTGTTTGGCGAGGAAAGCATCGACCGTCTTCCACAGGGCGTCATCACGTCCGATGAAGAGCGCATTGCCTTTATCTTGGGCAACCAAGGCCCCGACCCGTTCTTCTTTCACATTCTGACACCGCGTGTTCCCGACTGCACGCTGCTGGCGCAGGTCATGCATCGGTCGCGCATGTCTCGCCAGTTCGCGTGCCTACGCGACGGCGTGTCGCATCTGCTGCCGCGCGACGCCAGCTTGGGTCGCGCCTTTGCGCTGGGCCTGCTGTCTCATTACGTGCTCGACCGCAACGCTCATCCCTTTGTCTATGAGCAGCAGTTTGGCATTGTCGAGTCCGATTCAGAGCTTGAGGATTCGAGCAGTCAGGTCCATGCCGTGATCGAGAGCGACCTGGATGTGCTGATGCTGCAGCTTAAACGCGATGGCGCTACGGTTGACGATTACCCGCCGGCGGGCGAGATCGTCACCACTGATCGCATCAATCGCGTGGCCGGCGTGCTGATGAGCTATGTTGCCGGACGCGTGTACGGCATTGACATTCCGGCGGGGGAGTACGGTGCTGCCGTTGCCAATATGCAGCGACTTTACCGCGCGATTGAGCCGGCCGGCTCCGCAAAGACGCGCGCGATCTCGCTGGTTGAGGGCTTGGTGCACGATTACTCGCTGCTCGACGGCCTTGCTCATCGCGTGACGACGGAGTTGCCCGAGCGCACCGGTAACCTGGGCCATCTGACATGGAAGAATCCCTTTACCGACGAGGTCTCGAACGAGAGTTTCCCCGAGGTCTTTGATCGCGCGCTGGGCGATTACGAGTGCACGGTCGCACGTTTTATCGAGACCGGTGACATGGATGCCGTGACCAGTCACGTCAACTACAGCGGTCGCGTGCTCAATGCCGATGAGGAGTTCGACCGCGAGGAATAGGGCCCGTGCGTGCCCCTTTGCCGAATCCTTACCGGCGGTTCTGGACAATTGGGGTACGATGAACTAACTGCATATCGGGCGAATACGAAGGGTCCCTGTCCATGAAATACACCAAGCTCGAGCGTAACTGGGTTATGTATGATGTGGGCAATTCGGCCCTCGTGCTGCTCAATACCTCGGTGGTGCCCATTTACTTTAACGCCATCAATACCGGCGCTTCCTCGGCCGACCTGGTGGTCGCCTGGGGCAATGCACAGACGATCGCCTCGCTGGTCATCGCCATGCTCATGCCCATTCTGGGCGCACTTGCCGACTACGCTGGCAACAAAATCAAGTTCTTCTTGGGCTTTTTCCTCACGGGCCTGGTTCTTTGCCTGGCGCAGGCTATCCCAATGTCCGCCATGGCATTTTTGACCGTGTACGTGCTGTGCACCATCGGCCTTAACTCTTCTATGACGTTCTACGACGCCATGCTGCCCGACGTTACCACCGACGAGCGCATGGACGCCGTGTCCAGCTCGGGTTATGCCTGGGGCTACATCGGTTCCACCGTGCCGTTCGTCATCTGCCTGGCGCTCATCATGGGTGGCCCCGCTCTTGGCGTCCCCACCATGCTGGCAACGCGTCTGTCTTTTATCATCACTGGTGCCTGGTGGCTCATCTTTACCCTGCCGCTCATTCACACCTATAAGCAAAAGTATGGTCGCGAGCGCGGTCCCGAGGACACCATCGGCCACATCGTTGGCGGTGTGTTCTCCGAGGTCGGACACACCATGCGCGAGATCGCCCACAACAAGACCGTGCTGGTCTACATGATTGCGTTCTTCTTCTATATCGATGGCGTCCACACGGTCATTTCCATGGCTACCAGCTACGGCTCGGCTTTGGGCATCGATTCGACCCAGCTGGTACTGGCGCTGCTCGTTACGCAGTTCGTGGCCTTTCCGTCCGCCATCATCTACGGCAAGCTCGCCGGACGCGTGGGCACGCTCAACATGATCCTGGTGGCGGTCGCCGCCTACATGGGCATTGTGCTGTTCGCCGCGTTCTTCCTAAAGACCGCCTTTGAGTTCTGGGTGCTTGCCATTATGGTCGGCCTGTTCCAGGGCGGCGTGCAGGCGCTCAGCCGTAGCTACTTTGGTCGCATTATCCCCAAGGAAAAGTCCAACGAGTACTACGGCTTCTTTGACATCTTTGGTCGTTATGCAAGCGTCATGGGTACCTTCCTAGTGTCGGTCGTTACCTCGCTGACCGGCAACCCGTCGCTGGGCGTCCTTTCTATTGGCGTGCTGCTGATCGTTGGCTTTATGCTGCTGGTTCGCCTGTCCCGCATGACTCGGGCAGCAGAGCATGCCGCATAGGAGCGAGCGGCTATTGTGCCTGTCCACGGTACTCTTTTGGGGTTATCCGCAATAAACATTGCGACTTGCGAGCAATGATTTGCCCAAGTGGGTATGATGGAATCAGCTAGGTCGCGGGGCGTCGCCTGTGTTTGGCGGCGTCCCGTTTTTGTGTTGCAGGGAGGGTAAGGCATGAACGCCACAGTCGTGATTCCAACGTATTGGGCGGGCGATGACGCTTGCGCAAACGCCCCTGGCACCTATGACCATTCGACGCGACTCAACGCCGACAATCCCGAACTCGACCGCTGCCTGGCCTCGCTTGAGCAGGTACGTGACATCCCGCGCATCATCCTTTTGGTGGTCTGTCCCGTTTCTGCCACAGCCGATGTGTCGCTGCGCGTGCACGAGATTGTCGACGCGCATCCCACGCTCAAGGTCACCGTTGTCACCAACACCCAGGCCTCGCGCATCGCAGACCGGGTTGCTCAGATCGCGCCCAAGGGTTCGGGCGAGTGCGTGAGCCTGCGAGGCTACGGTGCCATCCGCAATATGGGGCTAGCCTGCGCCGCTGTGCTGGGGCATGACGCGGTTATCTTCTTGGATGACGATGAGACTGTCATCGACGCCGACTTTATGAAGCGCGCGACCTATGCGTTGGGGCAGCAGACGCGTCAGGGCTTGCCGATCTTGGTCAAGAGCGGCTATTTCTACGATCGCGACGGCTCGCCGCTGGCTCCCACGGACAAGGCGGGCATCTGCCATCGTTGGTGGACCAAGCGCATCGAGTTCAACCGTTGGATGAAAAAGGCGCTTTCGGGCACCCGCATCTCGCGCTCCAACTACGTGTGCGGCGGCCTGATGGCCCTGCACGCCCGCGCCTTTACGCGTGTGGCCTTTGACCCGTTTATCACCCGCGGCGAGGACTTGGATTACCTCTTTAACATGCGCATGTTTGGCTACGACGTGTGGTTCGATAACGAGTGGACCGTGCGCCATCTGCCTCCGGAGTCCGAAAAGCGCTCACCGCGCTTTATGCAGGATGTATACCGTTGGTACTACGAGCGGGCCAAGTTGACATTCGCCGCGCATCAAAAGGAGCTCATTCCCGTTACGGCGGCATCGCTCATGCCCTACCCGGGCCCGTGGATTTCGCGCGAGCTCGACGACCGCGTGCGCAAGACCGCTATGGTCCGCAGCGTGTTTACCCGCGAGCATGAGGGCTACCTGCGCATCTGGCGCCATGGTATCGACGAGGCAAAGGCCTATGCGCGCCAAAACGCTGCAAGCTACCTGCGTTTCCAGAGCTTTTGGCCCAAGATCATGGACGGGCTTTGGCGTGACGCACAACTGATCAGTATCCTGGAGGGGGCCGAATGATCGACCGCCGCGCCCAGCGCGATAGTTCAATATCAATCTTTCGCATCATTGCCGTTGCCTGCGCCATTTGTGTGCTGGTGTACTTTATTTTTGCCTTGGTGACCGGTATCGAGCCGATCGCCACGGTGATTGCCTGCGCGCTGCTGTGCATCTTTCTGTGCATCTTTATCTTTTTGACGCTCAATCCCGATTCGGTGCGCTCCCAGTACACCGAGGAGACGCTCTCGGTGGCCTCGGCCATGCTCGAGGACATTAAGGGCGGTCTGACGCAGGAGTCGGCGCGTTTGGTGTGCCGGCGCATTTTGCCCGAGACGCGCGCCATGACGGTGGCCATCACCGACGAGGGCAACGTGTTGGCCTGCGCAGGCGAGTTTGAGGAAAAACTACTGCCAGATTCTCCCATCCACACGCTTGCCACACGCTACGTTATCGAACATGGCATCGTGCAGTCGTTCAACCGTATGGTGGATGTCGTGGGCTCGGATGGCTCGCACAACCAAGTCCCCGCCGGCATTATCGCCCCCATCAAGGTGGGCGATCGTACCGTCGGCACGCTCAAGTTCTACTACAAGACCCCGCGCGCCGTCGACCGTACCCAGTACGCGCTTGCCTCGGGCTTTGCCGAGATCTTGTCCACGCAGCTCGCCATCCACGAGCTCGAGGTGCAAAAGGAACTCACGGCGCGCGCCGAGGTGCGTGCGCTGCAGGCGCAGATTAACCCGCACTTCCTGTTCAACACGCTGAACACCATTGCATCGTTTACGCGCACCGACCCGCTGCGGGCCCGCGAACTGCTTCGTGAGTTCTCATCGTTCTATCGTGCCACGCTCGACAACTCGGGATCGCTTATTCCGGTCTCGCGCGAGGTCGCACAGACCAAGCGCTACCTTACCTTTGAGAAGGCCCGCTTTGGCGAGGACCGCGTGCTTGCGACGTTCGATGTGTCCGAGGACGTGGAAGATACGCTGGTGCCGGCGTTCGTGATCCAGCCGATTGTCGAGAACGCCGTACGTCATGGTATGGGCGATGACGACGCCCTGAGAATCGACGTGACCGTTCACCAAGACGGCGAGGATGCAATCTTGATTGCCGTGGCCGATAATGGCGTGGGCATGGATGAGGGTACCGCCGCCAGACTGTTTGACGAGCGTTCTGCCCGTCCCGACGCCAGCTCTCCCCAGGGTGGCGGCGCCGGTGTGGCCATGCACAATATTTCGGAGCGCATCCATCGCTTTTATGGGCCGCACTCCTATACGCGTGTCGAATCGGCGCCGGGCAAGGGCACCAAAGTGCTCCTTCATCTTGATTTGTCAGAGAGCATCTTCGACATTCAAGAGTAAAATAAAAGGCTACGGGCTCAACGTCATGCGACGGATGCCCGGCGTAGTTAGTTGACGAAAGGTTTTATCCCTATGCTGCGTGCGATGATTGTGGATGATGAGGCGCCGGCTCGCTCGGAGCTTCGCTTCCTGCTCGAGCAAACGGGCAAGATCGGCACGATCACGGAGGCGTCGAGCGTCCGCTCCGCCATCGAGATGCTTATGGAAAGTCGCGTGGATGTCGTGTTTCTCGATATCTCGATGCCCGGTGCCTCGGGCCTGCAACTTGCCGAGGCGCTGCATAAGCTCAAAAATCCGCCGGCGATCGTGTTTGTGACTGCGTATAGTGACCATGCGGTCGAGGCATTCGACGTGGATGCCGTCGATTATCTGATGAAGCCGGTCGAGGAAGCTCGCTTGGATCGCGCGATCGAGAAGGTCATGCAACGCACCAAGCCGGTTACGGACAGCAAGGTGACCATCGAGCGTATCCCGGTGGAAAAGGGCGGCCGCAAGGTGCTCATTCCCGTGGACGACATTCGCTTTATCATGGCCAAGGACGATTACTCCTGCATCTATACCGTCGAGGATCGCTTTTTGTCGACGACCTCGCTGGCGCAGTTTGAGGCCAAGCTCTGCGACTTTGGCTTCTTCCGTGTTCACCGCCGCTATATCGTCAACTTGGCGTGCGTCACGGATGTGGAGACGGTGCCCTCGGGCGCCATCCAGCTGGGCATTACGGGCGTCGACGAACGCGTGCCGGTTTCGCGCCGCCGCGTCGTGCCGCTCAAGAAGGCTCTGAGTCTCTAGCACACTGGCCCCGCAGCCCTGTAGACCCATCGTCTGCGGAGCCGTGGGGCCTTTTTGTATGTATCTGCCGAATCGTTTTTTTGCGGAAGGGATCCCATGAACAGTGCAAGCGCCAAGCGTATCGACATCATCTCGGACACCCACGGCTATTTATCGCCTGCGCTCCTGGATGAGCTTGAGGGCGCAGACCTGATCATCCACGCCGGCGACCTCACGTCAGAGATGGACTACGAGCACCTATGCACCATCGCCCCCGTGCGGGCCGTACTGGGTAACAACGATTACTACCGCGACTACGGCCCCGATGTAGACCGTCTTGCGCTCTTTACCTACGAAGGACTCAAGTTCGCCGTAGCCCACTACCGCGAAGACCTTCCGGTGGGATCCGTAGACGTAGCCATCAACGGCCACACCCACGTAACCAAAGAAGCCCAAGTGGGCCGTTGCTTAGTCCTCAACCCGGGCAGCGCAAGCTACCCCAGAGGCACCCGAGGCCCCACCAGGGCCAGAATGCTAGTAAAAGACGGCAAGATCATAAGTACCAAGTTTATTGACCTAGACTAAGGTTAAAAAATACGGGGTATGCACAATGCATCCCCCGTTTTTCTTTGAGCCAAAGGCCGAAGTTCAACAAGATCCATCAGACCAACCCCGCCGAGGAGCACGCGGGCTAGCCGCGCAGCGGCGCACGCC
>RPYR01000021.1 GCA_008671285.1 Collinsella aerofaciens
AGCTAATGACGTGCTTAAAATGGTCAACATAGGCGGCCATTACCTCGTTTGCCTTGCGCGTCGTGATCTGCCGCGTCACGCGGTCGTAGCGACGATAGAAACTGTCGATGGTCTTGGTCGAAATAAACTGGAACACGAGGGAGTCCGCCGCCTTGTCCCCGCCAAACATAAAGCCAAAGATCGCCAGGATAAAACAGTTAAAACCAAAGATGAAGCCCCATATGGTCTTGCCCGTGTGGTTGGAGACCCACAGCGCGATAAAGTCGGTGCCGCCGGTGGATGCGCCGGACTTTAGCGCGATGGCAGCACCCAGACCCGAGACCACGCCGCCAAAAATGATGAGCATGATCTTGTCGCCCAAAAACGGGGAAAAGTGAAAGATGTTGAGGAACAGCGACGAGAGCACGACCTGCATCATCGAGAAGATGACGAAGCGCTTGCTAATGCCGCTCCAGCATAGGAGCGCCACAGGGATGTTGAGCGCGAGCATACCGAGCGAGATGTCGATGTGAACGCCGCCCAGCGAGGTAACGCGATCGAGCAGGACCGCGACGCCGGTAAGACCACTCGGAAGCAGGTCGGCGGGCCGAATGAACGCCTGGATCAGGAATGTCTGGAGAACGGCGGAAATGGTGACTGCCACAGCGGTGATGGCGCGGCGGACGATGGTGAGACGGCCGAGCACGAGCACGCGATCCGTGAGTTGATCGATGGCGTTCGCCACGCAGGCTCCTTTCGAAGGCAGATGTAGTTGTGGGGCATGTCCGCGATTGTAGCATGGAGCGTGCGGGAGCGCTTCAATTCACCCTCTCTCGACGACCAAAACGGGACCAGCAACCCCCACAACCAAAGGGCAAAATTCCAAGTGAGTAGACTTTTTACGATCTGCCGAGCACACCCAAAAATAGCCACCTCTGTGACCTGCGGTTTTACAAAGGAAGATATGTTTTGTGCTCGGCCTGCGCCAAAAAGTCTACTCACTTAGCCCGAATCGAAGCCAAACAGATCAAAATCGAAACCGAATTGAGCCAGTCCACCGCAAAATACGTTTGAACCCGTGCTTCTTGCGGTGAATCGACGCTACAGAGCGGCCAAAATGTCGGTCAGATTGTCGATAACGACATCGGCTCGCGATTGATCGAGGTTGACGCCCTCGTGCGGGCGCAGCGCCAGGACGCGGGCGCCGGAACGTTTGCCAGCCTCGATCCCCAAAGGCGAATCCTCGATAACCAGGCACTCGGTAGGCTCCACCCCCAGCGCCTCCATAGCACGCAGGTAGATCTCGGGGTCGGGCTTAAACGCACTGCACTCGTGACCGCTGATGGTGTAGTCCAGCACGTCGGCGATGCCGGCAATCTCCACCAGCTCGTCAATGAGCTCGCGATAGGACGAGCTCGCGATGGCGCACTTCACGCCGCGCTCGTGCAGCTCACGCATCACCGGCTCCGTCTGCTCGTTGAGCAGCTCGGCATACGGAACGGGGTGATCCGGGCTGTAGACCTGCTTGTACTCCACGCGCAGGCGCTCGCGCAGCTCAACATCGTCGGGCACCAGCGCCTCCCAAATGGCGGGCTCGTTAGACCCCGAAAGATCGGGAATCTCGTCAAAGTGGAACCCTTTCTCTTCCATAAACGCCACGCGGCGACGGTTGTAGAACCACTCGGTATCGACCAGCACGCCGTCCATGTCAAACAGCACTGCCTTGATCATACGCATCTCCTCCCCACCTGCCAAAAAGGGACAGGTTTATTTTGGTAGGTTTTATCTGGGGCTTTGCGACGCGACAGACACGCTCTCCCCAGAGCAAAAAGGGGACGGGGCGCAAACCCCATCCCCTCTCAATCAACCCGTAAGGTCTACTTACTTGTGATTAGTAGGAAAGCTTCCACATGTAGCGACGCATGGTCAGCGGGTGCTGACGGGCCTCGGCGATCTGGTTGCCGTACTCGCGCATAACGGCGAGGTGCAGCAGCGGGTTGAAGTAGGTGACGACGCTCGCGGGCACGGCGTCAGCCAGGCCGTAGTCCTTGGAGTCGATCAGAGCGACCTTGGCGCCCATGCGCTCAAGGAAGGTGAGGGCGCGGGCGTCCATCGGACGGGTAGCGCCATCGGACATGAAGAAGACGTAGGGCTTACCCTCGGTGGAAACCTCGAACGGGCCGTGGAAGTACTCGCCGGTGTTGTAGGCGGCGGCGTCGATCCACTGCATCTCGGTGAACAGGAAGGCGGCGTGAGAATAAGCCATCTTCTCGGAGGCACCGGAAGCCATGAAGTAAATCATCTTGTCGTCCTTGAAGTCCTCGGCGAACTTCTTGGCGAGCTTCTTGCAGTGCTGAGCGGCGTTCTCGCAGAGATCGAAGACGTTGGTCAGGCCGGTGATCATGTCGTCGTACTTGTCATAGCCCTCGGTCTGCTGAAGGATCTCGAGAGCAAGAGCGATGGCATAGCCGGGCTTCTCGCACTTGGCAGCGAAGTTGGCGTGGAAGCCGTGAACGATGACGTGGTCGGCGTCGACGGTCAGAGCGGAGCCAGCCTTGTTGGTGAGGGAGACGACCGGGCAGTTGTGCTTCTTGGCGGTCTTGTTGGCCTCGACGGTCTCGGGCGTGGAGCCACCGAGGGAGCAGGTGATCACGAAGGTGTGCTCGTTGACCCAGGAAGGCGTGTCGTAGTTGAACTCGTTAGCGGTGAAGATCTGAACGTTCAGCTTGTCCGTGTTGTTGGCCAGGAAGTACTTGGCGGGGTAAAGGTCGGACATGGAAGCGCCGCAGCCGACGAAGGCGACGCGGTGGATCTCGTGGTTGGACAGGACGTCAGCGACGATCTGCTTAGGGAGGTTAAGGTCGATCTCGTACATCTGACACATTCCTTTCGATTTTTGCGGCGCCACATTGCCGGGCGCTCGCAGGGTTACCGTGGTTTGGACCGAGTCGCCGGTCCGTTGAGGATGCGACAAGGGGACTGTCCCATTGTCGCATTTTGGGGATGGAAGCCTGCCTGGGGTATGGGATGCCAGGCAGGCCCCCGGGGGAAAGCGGTTAGGCGCTTGGTCGCGACTAGGCCAGAATGCCGGCCGCGGAGAGGGCGATGCCGCCCACGATGGCGATCACGAGAAGCCAACCGGTGTTGACGTTCTTCTTGATGAGCCAGTACATAAGGCCAGTGAGGCCAAGGGAGATCATCTGGGGCATCATGCCGTCCAGGATGTCCTGGATCACGACAGTGCCCTCAGCGAACTGCAGCGGGGTGGTGGCGCCGATCAGCGTAGCGATCATGCCGCCCACGGACATAAGACCCACGATGCCGCAGACATACATGAGCTTCTCCATGAGGTCGCCGCCCTGAAGCTTGCTCAGGTACTCGTGACCGCCCTGATAGCCCATCTTGGCTGCGAACCAAGTGATCAGCACAGAGGGGACGATGGAGATGAGCATGGCCAGGATCGGGCCCATGATGGAGCCCTGCTGAGCCAGCTGAACGCCCAGGCCAAAAGCGATAACGCGGATGGTACCCTGGAAGAAGGAGTCACCGATGCCGGAAAGCGGACCCATGAGGGAGGTCTTGACCGCGTTGATCGAATCGGGATCGAAGTTCTCGGGATCCTTGGCGTACTCCTCCTCCATGGAGGCGGCGAGGCCCAGGATGAAAGCGCTCGTCTGCGGGGTGCAGTTGTAGAACGCCATGTGACGGTGGTAAGCCTCTTTCTTAGCAGCGAGCTGCTTGGGGTCGGACTCATCCGGATAGAGGCGATCGAGCGTGGGAACCATGCCGTAGAGGAAGCCCATGTTCATCTGACGCTCGTAGTTCCAAGAGGCCTGGATGGCCCAGGAGCGCCAGAAGAACTGGCTGACCTTCTTGTTCAGGGACACGTCCTTGGTTGCGGTTGCCATAGTGTGTTCCTCCTTAGTCTTCGTCGTCTTCGAGCGGATCGTAGTCGGAATCGACACCGGCAGCTGCATGGGAACCGTTGAACTTGAAGCCCATGAAGACGACAGCCAGGCACACACCGATCAGAGCGACCGCGATGACGGACAGGTTGAGGTAAGCGGCGAGCAGGAAACCGATGAACAGGAACGGAGTCATACCCTTCTTGATCATCATGGTGAGCAGCAGGGCCAGGCCGTAGGCGGTCATGATCTTGGTCGAAACGTTAAGACCAGTGGACAGCCACTCGGGAACCATGTTGACGATGGCCTGAACCAGGTCGGTGCCAACAAAGACGGCGAGGAAGATCGGCAGGAAGTACATGATGGCGTACAGACCGGAGCCGGCGCAGATGTGCATACGGTAGGCGGTCTTGAACTTTCCGTTATCGATCGCGCTATCTGCCACATGGGTGAGGGCGGCGATGATGGAACGGAACACGATGCCGAGGAGCTGACCCAGGACGGCGACCGGGATGGCGATCGTCATGGCGGTCTCGGCGGAAGCATCGGTCAGGCACGCAAAGGCAGCGGCCACGATGCCGCCCAGGACCATATCGGGCGGAACGGCGGCGCCGACCTGCACCAGGCCCATGGACACGAGCTCGACGGCGGCACCGACGGCAAGGCCGGTGGGCACATCGCCCAGCAGCAGACCGACGAGCGTAGCGCCAACGAGGGGCTGCTCGAAGTTAAGACGACCGAGCAGGCGGGAGTCCCACATGCAGAACACGCCGACGAGGCCGACGAGCACCGCACTGATGAACGTATTCATACCCTTCTCCTTTCAGTCAGGCAAAAGCCTGGTTGATTACAGCTTGGCGTCGATGTCGACGCTCTGATACGTAGGGGTCTGCTGAACATAGAGCTTAATGCCCATGTCGAGCAGCTGGTTGACGTCTGCCTTCTGGGCGGCGTCGAGGAAGACGGAGCTGTCCTTGCCGCCGACCTGGTCGGCACCGTCGTGGTTGGCGGTGGCGCCCAGGTTGATGGCGTCGAGCTTGTAGCCCTGGCAGAACTGCAGCATCTCGGCAGTGTTGCCAAAGACGAACATGACGCGCTCGCCGAGGGTGTTGAGCTTGTCCATCTTGGCGAGGGCACGCTCGACGGTGAAGACGTTCAGACGCACGCCCTGGGGCTTGGCCAGCTTAAGAGCGCCCTTCTTGATGTCATCGTTGGCGGCAGCGTTGTCGACGACGATGATGCGCTCGGCCTGAACCTTGGTGGTCCAGGTAAAGACGACCTGGCCGTGCAGCAGACGGTAGTCAAGACGTGCGAGGACGATCTTGGCGGGACCGGAGCTGTGACGGGACGCCTTGGCCTTCTTGGCGGGAGCCGCGGCAGCCTCGACCGGTGCGTTGGGATTGGTCAGACCGGCGCGGGCCTCGTTGATGAGGGCTGCGAGCTCGGCACCCTTGACGGGGACGGGGCTCATAGCGAGCGTGAGCGCCAGCGGGATGTTGAAACCGCTGACAACCGTGAACTTCGTGCCGTTCTTGGAAAGCTCGACCATGCTGTTGTTGACCGAGCTGCCGAGCATATCGGTCAGCACATAGACAGTGTCGTCCGCGTTGAACGTGGCGATCATGGCGTCCACCTTATTGGTGATGGGCTCCTTGTCGTCACGAGCAAGCGACACGACGTGGACGTTCGACACGTCGCCGAGAACCATCTCGAGCGTGTCTTTGGCGCCTGCGGCCAGGCCGCCATGAGATGCGAGAATGATCTGATTCATCTTGCCTCCTCCTTTTCGTTATGGTCATTATAACGTCTTATACGTTGC
>RPYR01000089.1 GCA_008671285.1 Collinsella aerofaciens
GCTGTGCGGTGTTCAGATTTCCCACTATGCCGAGGTCAGCTTCGACGGTATGCAGGCGCTGATTGATTCGGTTGGCGGTATCGACATTAACGCAACCGATGATGTTGACGACCCCGAGCACCTGGATATTAAGATTACCGCTGGCCAGCAGCATATGGACGGTGCCACCGCCCTTACCTATGCCCGCTGCCGCTACACCTATGCCGACGGCGATTACACGCGCATGCGCCACCAGCGCCAGGTGCTTGGCGCCCTTGCCAACCAGATTCTCAATAACTTCGATGCCACGAAGATCTTTGGCCTGGTTAATTCGCTGTCCGATATGCTCGTAACCGATATGAGCGTTCAGGATATCGTGGCTACGGTCAACGCCATGCGCGGTATGGATGTCGACGGTATCTACTCGGCCAACCTGCCCTCGTACGCCGACGACAGCACCATGATCGACGGTGTGAGCTACGTCTTTGTCTACGAGGACGAGCTCAAGGAAATGATGGAGCGCGTCGATGCCGGCAAGGATCCCAAGGGTCCCAACACCATGGGTCTTTCCGATGGTTCCAGCTCTACGATTGGCGACCTGAACAACAACACGTCTGACGATTACGCAAACGGTACCGCAACCTCATCGGTCAGCTCTGACGATTCCGATGACTCAAGCGATTCAAGCGATTCGGACTACTACGAAGAGCCCACCGGCGACGGCAACGGCTACGAAGCTAACTACTAGAGTTACGGCGTTTTACCAAACGCCGTAACGACTCGACGCTGCGCGGGCCGCATTTGGACAATCTGACGTTCAACTTCAAGGGCGCGACCAGAAGGTCAGCGCCCTTTCGCTTCACGTCACCTTGTCTCAAATGCGACCCGCTCGCTGTCGTTGCCAAAACATCGGCGTTGCCGGAACACTTGGCACTTGGGGACGTTCCTTTTGTGCCGGCAGTTTGGGACACTCCTTGCGTTAAGAGGCTGGCGTGCGTCAACCTATTCTCGTTGCAGTAAAAAAACCGCCCCGTTCTTGGTTGAGGACGGGGCGATTCGTCTTTTGGACTTGTGCAGCCAGGCTTATGCAAAGCGGGCGACGAGCTCCTGGAGCACGTCGGTCATCTTGACGAGCGAACTGACCGGGACGAACTCGTTGACGCCGTGGTAGCAATAGCCGCCGGTGGAAAGGTTGGGGCAGGGCAGACCGCGGAACGACAGCTGAGCGCCGTCGGTGCCGCCGCGAATCGGCAGCACTTGGGGCTCAACGCCGCAGGCAAGGTAGGCTTCCTTGGCAACATCAATAAGCTCGGGATAGTCACGAACGATCTCGGCCATATTTCGATACTGCTGCTTAATCTCGACCGTCACGCGCTCCTCACCCAGACGCTGGTTGAGCATCGAGGCGGCGGCATCAACAAGGTCGAGTTTCTGCTGGAACTTGGCGGCGTCATGGTCGCGGACGATATAGCGCGCTGTGGCGTGATCGACGGTCGCAGATACACCCTCAAGGTGATAAAAGCCCTCGTAGCCTTCCGTATACTCCGGGCGCTGCACGTAGGGGAGCAACGCGTTGAAGTCACAGAACAGATTGCCTGCGTTGACCATACGGCCCTTAGCGTCGCCCGGGTGGATGGACTGGCCCTCAAAGCGGACGGTCGCCTCGGCGGCGTTAAAGCACTCCCACTCCAGCTCGCCGATGGGGCCGCCGTCGACCGTGTAGGCGTACTTGCAGCCAAAGGTATCGATATCCAACAGCTCGGCTCCGTGGCCGATCTCCTCGTCAGGGCAGAAGCAAATGCCGAGTGCGGGATGGGGCAGAGAAGGGTCCTGAGCGATACGCGCGACAAGCGACATGATCTCGGCGACGCCTGCCTTGTCGTCCGCGCCCAGCAGCGTGGTGCCATCGCTGCAGACCAGGTCCTCACCCGCGAGGTCATTCAGGGCGGGAAGCTTGGCGGTACTCATGGCAACGGGCTTACCGTCAACCGTGCCGCAGACCAGGTCGCCGCCTTCGTAGTGTACGATGTGCGGCTTCACGCCGGCGCCCGGTGCAACTTCGGTGGTGTCGAGATGGGCGATCAGGCCCAGGGCGGGCTTGTCCTCAGCGCCCGCACTTGCGGGGATATGCGCGCAGACATAGGCGTGCTCGGTCACGTGGGCATCTTCCGCACCAAGCTCGCGCAGCTCTTCAGCCAGCACGTTGGCAAGGTCAAACTGAACGGCGCTCGAGGGTACCTGGTCGCAGTTTGCATCCTCGGACTGCGTGTTGATCTGGACGTAGCGCAAAAAGCGCTCGAGGACATCGGGGCTCGTGGTGGTGTTTTCCATAAAGACCGCTCCAATCTTGGTTGTCGTGTGCAACAAGAACTCTAGCACGGTATGCCACGGCATACCACGACGCTTGGATGGGGTAGAATCAGCCATTGAATGCAGAAGGGACGGAAGATCATGGATACGACAAATAGCTCGCGCGAACTACATCTGACGGTGGCGAACGAAGACTACTTGGAGTGCATGGTTCGCATTGAAAGCGAAGAGGGGGAAACCAACGGCGTGCGATCGGTCGACATCGCGCAGCGCCTTGGCGTCTCCAAGGCATCGGTCAATAAAGCGGTTTCGGCGCTCAAGGCATCCGAGCTTGTCGAGCAATCGCACTACGGCAAGGTGATCCTGACCGATCGCGGCCGCGAGGTTGGCACGGCTATCTGGTACCGTCATCGCCTCATCCGCACGTTTTTGGTTCAGGAGCTCGGTGTCGAATTTGAGCGAGCCGATTCCGAGGCCTGCATGATGGAGCATGCGCTATCCGAGGACACGATGAGCCGCTGGCTCGCCTATCTCGAAAAGCAGGGAATCAGCGTCGAGGAATAGCGGGATATATATGGATACGAGTTATTACAACCGCTTTGGTGCCGAGGAACTTACGCGCCGCTTGTCGAGCGAGACCTTGTTGGCGCAGGGCC
>RPYR01000090.1 GCA_008671285.1 Collinsella aerofaciens
CACAGGTGCGATAAGATAGAACGCCATGTCTGGCTGCGCGGTTTACGCAGGCTGGGCAAATCTGTACGACGCCGCCCGGAACGACACGGGGCGGCACAGATCCATAAAGGAGGATCACTGGTATGAGCCAGACCCGTCCCATCGACGAGCATTCCATGCACACCCGTACCTGCGGCGAGCTTCGTCGCGAGAACGTGGGCGAAGAGGTCACCCTCACCGGTTGGGTGAGCCGTCGCCGCGACCACGGCGGCCTTATTTTCTGCGACCTTCGCGACCGTGAGGGCATCACGCAGCTCACCTTCGACCCCGAGCACTCCGACGGCGATGCCTTTAAGATCGCCGAGACCATGCGTCCCGAGTGGCCCATCAAGATCCACGGCGTTGTGCGCGCCCGTGGCGAGGAGACCACCAACACCAAGCTCGCGACCGGCGAGATCGAGGTCCTGACCGACCACGCCGAGGTGCTCAACACGTCCGTCACCCCGCCGTTCCAGATCGAGGACGGCATCGAGACCAGCGAGGACACTCGCCTGCGCTATCGCTATCTGGACCTCCGCCGTCCCGAGATGATGGCCAACCTCAAGCTGCGCTCCGACTTCACCTTTGCCATTCGCGAGGCGCTGCACAACCGTGAGTTCATGGAGGTCGAGACGCCCTCCCTGTTTAAGTCCACGCCCGAGGGCGCTCGCGACTTCATCGTTCCCAGCCGTATTCAGCCGGGTAACTTCTACGCCCTGCCGCAGTCCCCGCAGCTTCTGAAGCAGCTGCTCATGGTCGGTGGCGTCGAGCGCTACTACCAGGTTGCCAAGTGCTTCCGCGACGAGGACCTGCGTGCCGACCGTCAGCCCGAGTTCACCCAGGTCGATATCGAGATGTCCTTCGTGGACCAGAACGATGTCATGAGCGCGCTCGAAGAGGTTCTTGCCTATGCCTTCGGTCGCATGGGTGTCGAGATGCCCACGCCGCTGCGTCGCATGAACTACTGGGATGCCATGGACACCTATGGCTCCGACAAGCCCGATACCCGCTATGGCATGCACCTGGTCGACCTGACCGACATCTTTGCCAACTCCAAGTTCAAGGTCTTTGCGACCGCCGCAAATGAGGAGGGCTCTGTCGTCAAGGCCATCAACGCCAAGGGCGCCGGTGCCTGGGCACGTGCCAAGATCGATAAGCTTGCCGGCGTGGCCTCCACGTTTGGCGCCAAGGGTCTGGCGTGGATCGCTTTCCGCGAGGACGGCTCCATCAACAGCCCCATCGTCAAGTTCTTCTCGGACGAGGAGATGGCGGCTCTGCGCGAGCGCATGGATGTCGAGCCCGGCGACCTTGTGATGTTCGCCGCCGGCCCGCGCCTGCTCTCCGACGAGATCCTGGGCGGCATGCGTTCGCACATGGCCAACGCACTCGAGATCAAGCGCGAGGGCCACGACTTCCTGTGGGTCGTCAATTTCCCGCTGTTCCATTGGGACGAGGACCGCAAGGCCTATGCTGCCGAGCATCAGCCCTTTACCCTGCCGACCGAGACCGACATCGCCAAGATCGAGGCCGATCCGCTGGCGGCCGGTTCGTGCACCTACGACTTTGTCATGGACGGCTTTGAGGCCGGCGGCGGCGGTATGCGTATCCACAACGCCGAGATGCAGATGTCCATGCTCAAGCTCCTGGGCTTTACCGAGGAGCGTGCCGAGTCTCAGTTCGGCTTCCTCATGGAGGCCCTCAAGTTTGGTGCGCCCCCGATGGGCGGTTTCGCTCTGGGCCTGGACCGCGTGTGCATGCTGCTCACCGGTTCCGACTCCATCCGCGACGTCATGGCGTTCCCCAAGACGGCCAGCGGCTCCGACCTTATGTCGGGCGCTCCGAGTGCCGTTAGCGGCGCCCAGCTCAAGGACGTCAGTCTGCGCCTGATGTAGGGAAGCAGCTACATATTGCCTGTAACGAGGGAAGGACACGTGCCTTCCCTCGTTTTTTTATGTCGTGACGTCATGGTTTGGAGGCTTGCCGTCGTGCGCCGGGAAACTACAACCCGGAATCTGCGTCCAGAAGGGGTCGCGCTTTCCCAAAGGGGGTCCTCTGGGAAAGCGCGACCCAGTATTCGGCAAAATAATGGGGCACAGTTTCCGGTTGAGCTGTCTAACGGAAACTGTGCCCCAGAATGAGCGCTCAAACGGGACAGGCTTTCCGCAACAACTGTTTGGCGGAAAGCCTGCCCCAGTTTCTTATAGCGAGTCTCTCTGAACGAGCTGCATGTGCATGACGGTGGTGGTGGGCTCGGCACCCTTGATCATGTCGAGCGCAATGTTGGCGGCCATGTGTCCTTCTTCGCGCAGGGGCTGGCGGACGGTCGTGAGCGCGGGGACGCAGCGCGCCGCAATCTCGTGATCGTCGAAGCCGACGACAGAAACGTCCGCAGGAACGGATAGGCCTGCCTCGTTGAGTGCGGTGATGACGCCAGCCGCGATACGGTCCGATCCGCAGAGCACGCCATCGAAAGCAATCTCGCGCGCGAGGATCTGGTGCATGGCCTGATAGCCGTCTCCGCTGTTCCAGCCGGTATAGATAACGTTTGCGTCTGGGAGGTCTTCGCCCAAGACGGCGCGGTAGCCGCGCAGGCGGTCGACAACAGCGGGGTTGTCTTGCGGTCCCAACACGGCGACGATATCTTTGCGCCCGCGATCCTTCATGGCGAGTGCCGCAAAATGTCCGCCCTCTTCGTCGTCAGAGTAGACCGTCGAGAACACATCGCGATAGGGGTGGCCCTCGAGCTGGCCGCACAACACGGTGGGTACGCCCAGCTCGCGCAGCACCTCGAGCAGCTCGCTGCCTTTGTAGGGAGAGACGTCGATCACGGCGTCGAACGAGCGGCGCTCAAAGTGCTCGCGTGCGCGGTTGCGCTCATGCGTAGAAGACGCCTGCAAGATAACGGGCAGATAGGACGACTCCGACAGTTCCTCGGTAATGCCGCTCAAAAACTCGCTATAGGTGGGGTCGCTGAAGAGTTCACTCAGAGGCTCGGTCACGAGCACGGCGATGATTTCCGTGCGCCCGACAGCGAGCGCTCGGCCACGAGCGTTGGGGACAAAATTGACTTCCTTGGCCGCCGCGCGGACGCGCTTTTTGGTTTCCTCGCTAATGCGGGGCGAATCGTTGAGGGCGCGCGATGCCGTGGAGCGCGACACGCCGGCAGCTGCGGCAACCTCGGCAAGCGTAGGTGCGGTGCGAACTGGTTGTGTCATGGCGTCTCCTGGAAAATGCGGTCGATGTTGTCACTGATACGGGCTAGTGCGGATACAGCTTACTATAGTGCGCCTGAACAGTGTTCATGATATCCGGTGACCGGTGTCGTTTTGCAACCAAGCCGAAATCGAATACGTCTCGTGTGGGTGAGATATCAGCGGGCGTGGAGGTTGCCTACGAGCTTAAGAACGATGTCTTGTGCTGAGTTTCGATACTCAGGGTGACATAAGTGTTGCGATTGTACAACCGGTTGCACCGTTAACCCGGCCAAATCGACCGTTCAGCGGACAACCGGTTGCACAGTTTTTTGCATCGCCCGAAGATAAGGACAACCGGTTGCACAAGAATCACTACGATGATGAAGGAGCATCACCATGGACGCCATTAACGATTGGGAAAACCAAGCGCTCACCCACAGGAACCGCCTGGCACCCCATGCGTACTTTATGGGTTACGAGACCGCCGATCTCGCTGCAACGTACAGCCGCGAGCTGTCGCGCGGGTTTGTCCAGCTGTCCGGCTCGTGGCAGTTCCGCCTCTTTGAGGGCCCCGCTGCCGTCTCCAACGAGGAACTCTCCACGTACAAGCCCGAGTGGGATCACGTGGAGGTTCCGCACCTGTGGCAGGTGGACGGCTATGGCAACCTTGCCTACACCGACGAGGGTTTCCCGTTCCCGGTTGATCAGCCGTTCGTTCCCTCCGACGACCCCACGGGCGTCTACCAGCGCATCGTCAACCTTCCCGCCGTTCCTGCTGGCGCTCGCGAGATCATTCGCTTCGACGGCATCGAGAGCTATGGCGAGCTGTACGTCAACGGTCAGTATATCGGCATGACCAAGGGTTCGCGCCTGTCTGCCGAGTTCGACGTGACCGACGCGCTTGTCGAGGGCGACAACCTGTTTGCGGTCAAGGTCCTGCAGTACAGCGATGGCAGCTATATCGAGGACCAGGATATGTGGTGGGCCTCGGGCATCTTCCGCGATGTGTACCTTATGCAGCGTCCCGCCGCGCACCTGGTCGACTTTAGGTTCCGCACGCACCGCGAGGGCGATACCGCTCTGATTACGCTCGATACGGTTGCTGAGGGCTCTTCCCGCGTTGTGTTTACGCTCAGCGATGGCGAGAACGTGGTGGCTGCGGGCGAGTGCGTCGACGGCCATGCCGAGTGCGGCGTGACCGATGCCCACTTCTGGAATCCCGAGGACCCCTTCCTCTACGACCTTACGTTTGAGGTCTACGACGGTGACCAGGTCAGCGAGTACGTCCCGCATCGCCAGGGTCTTGCCGAGGTGACGGTCGAGGGCAATCATATCTACCTCAACGGCACTTACTTTAAGATGCATGGCGTCAACCGCCACGATCACGACGATCACAAGGGCCGCGCCGTGGGCCTCGATCGCATGCGCCGCGACCTGGAGCTCATGAAGCAGCACAACATCAACGCGGTGCGCACGTCCCACTACGCCAACGACCCGCGCTTTTACGAGCTGTGCGACGAGTATGGCATCATGCTGGTCGCCGAGACCGATATGGAGAGCCACGGCTTCGAGAATATCGGCAATATCGCCCTGGTCACCGACGACCCGGCATGGGAGCCGGCCTACGTCGACCGCATTGAGCGCCTGGTGATGCAGGAGCGCAATCACGCCTGCATCATTATGTGGTCGATGGGCAACGAGAGCGGCTATGGCTGCAACATCCGCGCGATGTACGCCAAGGCTCACGAGCTCGATGGTCGTCCGGTCCATTACGAGGAGGATCGCAACGCCGATACCGTCGACGTTATCTCCACCATGTACTCCCGCGTGTCGCAGATGAACGACTTTGGTGAGCATCCATTCCCCAAGCCGCGCATCAACTGCGAGTACGGTCACTCCATGGGCAACGGCCCCGGAGGCCTGTCCGAGTATCAGGAGGTCTTCGATCGCTGGGATTGCATCCAAGGCCAGTTTATCTGGGAATGGTGCGACCACGGTCTGGCTGCTGTGACCGAGGACGGCATTGCCTACGATATGTATGGCGGCGACAACGGCGATTACCCCAACAACAGCAACTTCTGCATCGATGGCATGGTGTTCCCCTGGCAGCAGCCGAGCCCGGGCCTTACCGAGTACGGCCAGGTCATCTGCCCGGTTCGCATGGCTTATGACGCCGAGGCGGGCGAGCTGACTGTCACCAACAAGCGCTGGTTTACCACCCTCGAGGATGTTTGCCTCTCGGCGGAGACCCTGGTGGACGGCGACGTGGTCTGCCGCAAGACGCTCATGCCCGGTGCGGTTGCCCCCGGCGAGTCCGTCCAGCTTCCGCTGGTGATTCGCGAGGCCGCGGTAGGCGAGACCCTGCTGACCGTGCGCGCCTACACCATGGCCGCTCACGTCTGGTGCGAGCCGATGTTCCAGCTGGGTGCAAGCCAGTTTGCCATCGCAAACCATCCGGCGCCGGCCATCGCCGCCCCAGCTCGTCCTGAGCTTACGGTCGAGGAGACCGAGCAGGAGATTCGCATTCACTCCCTCAACGGCGAGCTGACCTTCAGCAAGGTAAACGGCACCGTGAGCAAGTGGAAGGCATCCGGCCGTGACGTCATGGCCTCTGGTCCCCAGGTTGGTTTTTGGCATCCGCTCGTCGATAACCACGCTCAGGAGTACGACTCCCTGTGGAAGGATAACTTCATCGATGTAATGCAGACGTCCACCCGCAAGGTTTCTTGGAAGCAAGACGGCAATGCGGTCGTCGTTACCGTGAGCCAGCGTATCGCTCCTCCCGTCCGCGCGTTCGGCATGCGCGTCGAGCTCGTCTATACCGTGCTTCCGAGTGGCCGCGTCGACCTCAAGGTTTCCGGCGAGCCCTACGGCGACTATTCGGACATTATCCCGCGCATCGGCATCTCCTTTGAGGTTCCCGGTTGCGATCGTGCCGTCGAGTGGTATGGCCACGGCCCGGGCGAGAACTATCCGGAC
>RPYR01000260.1 GCA_008671285.1 Collinsella aerofaciens
GCCTCGATTCCACGCTGGCGCTCCTCGTGACCGTGCGTGCGTTCGACGCCTTGGGCCTGCCGCGCACCGGTATCACGGCCGTGTCCATGCCCGGCTTTGGCACGACGCACCGCACCAAGTCCAATGCCGAGTCGCTCGCTCGCGACCTAGGCGTGAGCTTTCGCGAGGTCTCGATCCATGCTGCCGTGGAGCAGCACTTTAAGGATATCGAGCATGATCCGACCGTGCAGGACGTGACCTACGAGAACAGCCAGGCGCGCGAGCGTACGCAGATTCTGATGGATTTGGCCAACCAGGCTGGCGGTTTTGTCATTGGCACGGGCGACCTGTCGGAGCTGGCGCTCGGCTGGGCTACCTATAACGGCGACCACATGAGCATGTACGCCGTCAACGCGAGCGTGCCCAAGACGCTTGTGCGCCATCTGGTGCGCTATGCCGCCGATGTCTTTGGCGGGCGCATTGCCGAGGTCTTGCTCGATATCCTCGATACGCCGGTGTCCCCCGAGCTTCTGCCGCCCACGGGCGACGGCGAGATTGCACAGAAGACCGAGGATTTGGTGGGCCCGTACGAGCTGCACGACTACTTCCTCTACTATCTGCTGCGTTTTGGCTTTGAGACGGGCAAGATCTACCGCATGGCGCTCAAGAGCTTCGAGGGCGTCTACGACGCTGAGACCGTCCACACGTGGCTACGTACGTTCTACCGTCGCTTCTTTGCCCAGCAGTTTAAGCGCAGCTGCCTGCCCGATGGTCCCAAGGTGGGCTCGGTGACGCTCAGCCCGCGCGGCGATTGGCGTATGCCGAGTGACGCTAGCTCGCGTCTGTGGCTTGCGCAGATCGACGCGCTCAATCCAGTTGACTAAGGTTGGCTAAATTGAACCAATACGGGGGTTGCAAGCGTTACACTTTTGCAATCTGATGGCCCGTATCGCGCGGCGCTCTTGTCGGAGCGCCGCGTTTTTTATATCGAAAGGTGGCACCATGCAGGCATCGCAGCGTCTCGACCGCTTTGGCGCGGAGGTCTTCGCCTCGCTCAACAACAAGCTTCTCGCGCTGAAGGCTCAGGGCAAGACCATTTACAACATGAGCGTGGGCACGCCCGACTTTAAGCCGTACGACCACGTGGTCGAGGCGCTCACGCAGGCAGCCCAAGATCCCGAGATGTGGAAGTATGCCCTGCGCGACCTGCCCGAACTCAAGCAAGCCGTGTGCGATTACTATGAGCGTCGCTTTGGCGTTTCGGGCATTACGCCGTCTATGGTGCAGTCGTGCAACGGCACGCAGGAGGGCGTGGGCCATTTGGGCCTGGCCCTGCTCGATCCGGGTGACACCATTCTGGTTCCCGATCCGTGCTACCCGGTCTTTGAGGCGGGTGCCAAGATCGCCGATGCCAAGCTCGAATACTATCCGCTGGTTGCCGAGCATAATTACCTGCCCTATGTGGCGGGTATCGATCCCGAGGTGGCCGATCGTGCCAAGTATATGATCGTGTCGCTGCCCGCGAACCCGGTCGGCTCGGTGGGCACGCCCGAGGTCTACGAGGAGATTATCGCCTTTGCCCGCGAGCATGATCTGTTGATCGTTCATGACAACGCGTACTCCGACATCGTGTTTGACGGCGAGCCCGGCGGCAGCTTCTTGCAGTATCCCGGTGCGCTTGAGGTGGGCGTGGAGTTCTTCTCGCTCTCTAAGTCGTTTAACGTCACCGGTGCCCGCATCGGCTTTTTGGTCGGTCGCGAGGATGTGGTCTCGGCCTTTGCCAAGCTGCGCGGCCAGATCGACTTCGGTATGTTCTTCCCGATCCAGAAGGCTGCCATCGCCTGCCTGAACGGTCCGCGCGATGAGGTCGAGGCGCAGCGTCTGAAGTACCAGGAGCGCCGCGATGCCCTGTGCGACGGTCTTGAGGGCCTGGGCTGGGAGCGTCCCAATGCGCATGGCTCTATGTTTGTGTGGGCCAAGCTTCCCGGTGGTCGCACCGATTCTATGGCGTTTTGCGAGGAGCTTATGGAGAAGGCCGGCGTTGTGGTGACGCCGGGCGCGAGCTTTGGCCCTTCGGGCGAGGGGCACGTGCGTATGGCACTGGTCTTACCGCCCGACCAGATCGCTTTGGCTGTCGAGGCCATTCGCGAGGCGGGCCTGTATTAGAGACCTATTTCGACTCGTCAATAGCTCGAAACCGATTTCGTGCAGTTATTTTACGAATTCTGCAAACAATTTCGGTAAACGGTCGATTTTTGGCTGCGAATAGGAGCATAATCAAAGTCCCGATTGGATGTATTGGGATTACGGCAAGCCGCTCGGGTCGTTCCCGGGCGGCTTGTTTGTGGAGAGAGATGGGAGTTTCTAATGGTTAACGAGAAGAAGGTCGCTATTGTCGGCTGCGGTTTCGTCGGTTCGTCTTCGGCGTTCGCACTGATGCAGAGTGGTCTGTTCTCCGAGATGGTCCTCATCGACGTGGACAAGAACCGTGCCGAGGGTGAGGCCCTGGATATCGCGCACGGCATGACGTTTGCCGAGCCGATGAAGATCTACGCCGGCGATTATTCCGATGTCGCCGACGCCGCCATGATCGTCGTCACTGCTGGCGCTGCCCAGAAGCCCGGTGCGACCCGCCTGGACCTGGTCAACAAGAACGTCAGCATCTTCAAGTCCATTATTCCCGAGATTAAGAAGTCCGGCTTCGACGGCATTCTGCTAATCGTCTCCAACCCGGTCGATGTTCTGACCTACGCCGCCATCAAGATGTCCGGCCTGCCCGAGGGCCACGTCATCGGTTCCGGCACCGTGCTCGACACCGGCCGCCTGCAGCAGATTCTTGGTGCCCACGTCGAGGTTGCCCCGCGCGATGTCCAGGCCAATGGCATGGGCGAGCA
>RPYR01000091.1 GCA_008671285.1 Collinsella aerofaciens
CATGGGATCAGAGCGCGCAAAATAGGTTCGCAGAGGCTTTTTAGAACGGTAACCTCCAGCCGATGATTGAGATTGCCAAGTTTGGCGGCTCGTCGGTCGCCGACGCCGATCACTTCAAGAATAACAAGGCCATCGTCGATGCCGACCCGGCTCGCCGTTTTGTGGTTGTTTCTGCCTGCGGTCTCCGCCTTAAGGGCGCCGCCAAGGTGACAGACCTGCTCTACCTGCTTAAAGCGCACGTTAAGTATCAAGTTTCGTGCGAGGAGTTGCTCGAGGACATTGGCAAGCGCTATTTTGATATTGCTGCCGAGCTGGATCTTACCTATCCCATCCGCGAGGAGTTCGCGGCCTTTGCCGAGCGCGCCCGCTCGGGCGGTTACTCCACCGAGGAGCTCGTGAGCCGCGGTGAGTACTTCACCGCTCGCCTGATGGCCGAGTACCTGGGCCTGCCGTTCCTGGACGCCGCGACGGTCGTGGCGTTCCATCACGACGGTACGCTCAGCATGAACCGCACCTCCGAGCTGGTGCAGGAGTACGGCCAGCAGGGCGGCTTTGTTATGCCCGGTTTCTATGGCGCGACGCGTGAGGGGCAGATCAAGCTGCTCGACCGTGGCGGCGGCGATATCTCGGGCTCGATTCTGGCCAAGTGCCTGGGCGCCGACCTGTACGAGAACTGGACTGACGTCTCGGGCTTCTATTCTGCCGATCCGCGTATTGTTCCCGAGGCTCAGCCCATTGCGCGCGTTACCTACGAGGAGCTGCGCGAGCTTTCGTACATGGGCGCAAGTGTCCTGCACGAGGAGGCCGTGTTCCCCGTGCGCGAGGCAGGCATTCCGCTGGTCATCAAGAACACCAATGCGCCACAGGACCCCGGCACCATCATTAGCGAGACGGCTGACGAGGGCGAGGCGGAGCCCATCATTACCGGCGTGACCGGCAAGCGCGGCTTTGTCGCCATCAACGTTGCCCGCGACCGCACCAAGCCCCGCGTTGGCTTTATGCGCCGTGCGCTTTCGGTGTTCGAGCGCTATGACGTTTCCGTCGAGCACATGCCCACTGGTGTCGACCGCTTTGGCGCCGTGGTGCAGGAGCAGGATGTGCACGATTCGCTGTACTCACTTGTGGGCGACATCCAGCAGGAGGTCGAGCCGCTCGAGATCGAGGTTGTCGAGGGCTTGGCGCTCATCGCGACCGTCGGTCGTAACCTGCGCGGTCGCGCAGGTATCTAGGGCCACCTGTTTGGCATGCTTGGCCAGTCCGGCGTGAGCTTGCTTATTATTTCGCAGAGCTGCGACGAGAGCACCATCATCATCGGTGTCGAGGAGACGGACTTCGACCTAGCGATTCGGACCATTTACCGTGCCTTCTCCGATGAGAACGGCATTGTGAAGGTCTCCGACCTGGAGGCTCCCGCGCCGGTCGATCCCGCCCTGGTCGCGCTCCACAAGTAGCTGCCATCCCGTTGATTTTTTGGGACATGTCTCATAAATCTACGGCGGGGCGTTTCGTTTCGGTTTCGTTTCGACGGGGCGGGTTTCGTGTCCGCCCCGTTCTTGTATACACTGGCAACAATAATCGGCCTGCTCGGCGTGCGGGCAAAAGCCACAACCTTTAAAGGGGGAAGTATGAAACAGTACACGGTTGCTATTTTGGGCGCGACGGGAGCTGTAGGCACCCAGCTGCGCGAGTGCCTCAACGAGCAGGAGTTCCCGGTCGGCAAGCTCAAGCTGCTGGCAAGTGCACGCTCCGCGGGCAAGACCGTCGAGTTCCGCGGCGAGCAGGTTGTGATCGAAGAGGCTTGCCCCGAGGCCTTTGAGGGCTGTGATATTGTGCTCGGCGCTGCCGGCGACGATATCGCCAAGGAGCTGCTGCCCGAGGCCGTCAAGCGTGGCGCCGTCGTAGTCGACAACAGCCATGCCTTCCGCATGGATCCCGAGGTGCCGTTGGTCGTGTCCGAGATCAATGCCGACGATATCAAGTGGCATCACGGCCTGATCGCCAACCCCAACTGCGCGACCATTATCGGTCTGGTTCCCACCTGGCCGCTGCACCAGCTTGCCGGCGTGAAGCGTATGATCGTGTCCACGTATCAGGCAGCTTCGGGCGCTGGCGCGCCCGGTATGGCCGAGCTCGAGGCCCAGCTTGCTGCCCTGGGCCGTGGCGAGGAGATTCCCGAGCCGCGCGCATTTGCCGCCCAGCTGGCGAGCAACCTGATTCCGCAGATTGGCGGCGTCAAGGAGGAGGGCTTTACCTCCGAGGAGATGAAGCTGCAGAACGAGGGCCGCAAGATTATGCACCTGCCCGAGCTGCGCGTGAACTGCACCTGCGTGCGCGTGCCCGTGCTGCGTTCGCACTCCGAGAGCATTACGCTCGAGTTTGAGCGCGATATTACGGTCGAGGAGGCCCGTGCTGCGCTGGCTGCCGCTCCGGGCGTGAAGCTGGTTGACGACATGAGCGCCGATGATGCGCACGATCGCTTCCCCATGCCGATGGATACGTCCGACCAGGATTTGATTTGGGTCGGTCGCGTGCGCCGCGACATCTCGAACCCCGAGGCCGCGCGTGGCATCACCTTCTGGTGCTGCGGCGACCAAATCCGTAAGGGCGCGGCAACCAACGCCGTCCAGATCGCTAAGCTGCTCTGCGAGTAGTGTGACCTGTCCGGCGGTGACGCTGCTGCGAGCGGCCTGCGATGGGGCCGTTGTTGGTTGGGGCCGCTGGGCTGATGTGAGGGCACGTGGCCGTTGCGGGCCCTGATCCCGGCGGCGGCCTCGGCGCTTTGCGCCTGCCGCCTTGGGGGACTGTGGGGCGCGGCCGGCAGCCGCGGCGCGTTGCGCTTGCTGCCTGGGGTGACTGCGGGGCCGTGACGGCAGCCGCGGCGCTGTCGCGCCTGCTGCCTGCGGGGACTTTGGGGTTGGTGCGAATCGAGGTCTAATACTTTTCCGAGAAGTGAACGACCTTATTTGGATCCCCGAAGCATTGGCATATTTTGACCGCCATTTCCTGCGGTTTTGTTGCGCGAATCCTGCGGTTTTGCGGTTTAAAGGTGTGGATGCTCCGGGGCTTCGATTTTACTCGTTCACTTCTCGGGAAAGTATTAGAGCTCAGCTGATAGAGGTACCGCCCTGGCGTCGATGCCCCGCGTCTTCTTCGCTTGATTGGGGAAAACAGCCTCGCTTAAGCAATTGCGAGCCCGCCCAGACGTATCTGTGGGGTTGTCTGCACAATTCGCGGTATTATGGTGCGGAGTTTTGAAAGGAGCCGCTGGTGGTCACGACGACGTTTGCTTCGCCTTTGGGCGAAATCCTACTTGCCGCTGATGGCCGCGGTCTGACGGGGCTTTGGTTTGAGGGGCAGGAGCACTTTGGCTCTACGCTTCTCCGGGAAGACTCCGAACATGTTGAAGGCGCCGATGCGGTCTCCGGTATTGGTGGCATGTCTTCGGTGAGTCCGGCAAATGGTGCGGCTTCTTCGGTGCTTGAGCGCTCTTGGGCTTGGCTGAATGCTTATTTTGCGGGGCAGGAGCCTCGGTTTACGCCGCCGTTGCATATGATTGGCACGGCGTTTCAGCGCGAGGTTTGGTTTGAGCTGCTTTCTATCCCGCGTGGCGAGGTCGCTACGTATGGTGAGATCGCCCAGTGTGTTGCGGCTCGACATCGTGTACCGGGAAACGAAGCACCTGTTGTGTCTCCCCGTGCCGTGGGGGCCGCGGTCGCGCGGAATCCCATTTCGATTATCGTGCCGTGCCATCGCGTGGTTGCCGCCGACGGCTCGCTTAACGGATATGCCGGCGGGCTTGATCGCAAGGAGTGGCTGCTTCGGCTTGAGGGCGCGTACGAGGAGTAACGCCAGGGCACTTTGCATAGCCAAAACGCCGTGAAAGAACGGGACGCGCTTTCTGAATGGAGGCTCAGACGGAAACCACGTCCCGGAATTCCGTTTTAAAGCGGGACACGCTTTCCGAATGGCGTTCCAAGCGGAAACCGTGTCCCGGAATACAGCCTCAGAGTGGGACGCTGTTTCCGGTTGAGACCACTTGCTTGGACATCTATCTACGCTCGCTCCTGCAGGGCGTAGATCGACTTATCCATGTTGATCAGGTAAGCCACGACGCAGGCAATAAAGAACATCGGCAAGTTGCCAAAGCCGAAGACTTCGCAGCCAATAAGGATGGGTGCGAGCAGAATCGCTGACAGCATAAGCCCCATAACGGCGATGTGCACATAGGGGTTGGGGAGCAGTCGCGCCGCAAGGGTCTTGGCGTGGGCAAGACACCAGGCAAAAGCTCCACCTACCATGCCAAACACGCTGCCCAACATCGCAAGCCGTCCAAGACCGGGGAGGTCAAGCGCGTGCGAGGCGGCAACGTCAAAACACAAGCGTTAACTGCGCGCCCTGCTCAACGGGCTGCTCCTTGTGCTCGCTCAGAAGGACCATTCGGTCTTCGTATTGCTTTTCGGTCATTTCGATAACGGTGACCTCTCCAGCGCTTGGAAGATTCAGCTTAAGGCGAGCGATATGCGCCGCTGCGGATTCGCGAGTCACCAACAGGCGCGAATACACCGAAAACTGCTCCATATGGTATCCGTCGTTAATCAGAAACTTTCGAAAGTCGCTATACTGCCGACGCTCAGCTTTGCTTCCCGTTGGAAGATCGAACAGAACCAATAACCTCATAACCCTCATGGCTCCTCCCTATTCAACAGTTACCATCTCGAGCCCTTTTAGCTCGGGCAACAACAGCCTCTTGGGATCCTTTTCGAGAACGGCAGTTCTGAGTGAAGAGAGCGTTGTCTCTATGCACTGCTGACAGCCGCAACGTTTTCCGTCGATAGTCATGACGTGCTCAAACACGCGAGCGAGCAACGCTTTGTCGCGCTGGCCCAAAGGCTCTGCTACGCCGTAGCTCATAACAATTAGATCGACGAGAGGGCGGAACGGTTCAATAAGATCGTCGACGAGATTGAATGCGTTGTAAACGCTGTGATGGTGAAGCCCCTGGGATACGAGCCATCCACCGCCAACGGCTGCTCTTCCGATGCCTGCACGCAGGACGCTGTAGCCATAATCGAGGGCGGAGCTCTGCATACTGTTGCGTCTTGTTCCATCGGTAATGAGGGCTTTAAAGTACGCGGAGGCAGCTGCGCCTTCTCGGTTGTCCGTGTCGCCCGAAAGAACGGTTTTGGCATAAGAGGGGAGAGGGCCTGTAGACAACCCCATTTCTGTGAGAACCGCCGCTTGGTTGAGTATCTTTGCCTGAACGATTCGTTTCCAAAGCTGCTTTTTAAACGGAAGGCTCATGGCAAGCTGATCCTCGACGATGCGCGCATGGCGCGAATGGGCGCCCATGGGGAGCATGAGTCCATTGGGCATATGATCGCGCCCGCAGATCATGACGCCTATTCCCGCGTCGTTAAGCTGCGACATGCAGGCGACCGTCATCGTGGTTTGATGGGATTCGACGATGACGACCCAAATGTCCTCGAGGGGAATGGTGGAGCTGCGGTCGTCCACGGTGATCATCAATAGGCCGTTCTTGATGCAGAGGTGGGCCTTGCTCTGGATAAGTATTGTCCGTTGGGCCATTTTGTCGACGACCTTCCCCGCATTAGCGTTACAATACAGCTAAGTCGAAAGCAGCTCACCTTGGGGAAGGGCGCGGCTCCAGACAAGGGGAGCCACTTAAGTGGCTTACCCGTAAAGTAACCCCCGTTCAATCTTCGGATTGGGCGGGGCGAACTTTTTTGGGCGAGTGTTAGCCAGTATTCCGTAAACGGTAGCTATGAATAGCATTTAGGCGGGTCCTTTTGAGCGTTTTTTCGCCTAAGGATTGATTCGATTGTGAAGAAAAGTACATAAATCGCTGTGTCGAATACGGCTCTTTTCTTGCGTGAAGCGCGACGTGTCGGCGCATTTTGTCTCGAAAAAAATGAATCGCAGATGTAGATCTGAGGTCGAATCAGTCTTCTTTTTTTGAGGCTTGAAACAGAAAAGCCCCTGTTAAAGGGGCTTTTCTGTGCGCACATAGCGTATCACCTTGGGGAAGGGCGCGTGCTCAAGACGATGACAACGACGGTAGCCTTGCCGTTGTCAGCGTATCACCTTGGGGAAGGGCGCGTGCTCAAGACTGAGCGAAGCGAGGGAGCATATGCCGCGAAAGCGTATCACCTTGGGGAAGGGCGCGTGCTCAAGACAACTCGAACGATCAACAAAATATAACCGCTAGCGTATCACCTAGGGGAACGGCGCTTGCAAAAAACTAAAACAAAA
>RPYR01000218.1 GCA_008671285.1 Collinsella aerofaciens
CTTATTGCAGTCGGTGAGTAAGTGCTTGCAGCCCAGCTATTTCACGACATTCGCGAAGTAGCGTGCGTATTTGGGGCGCAAAAAGCTCAGGTTGCCCAGCTCGCCAAAGTGAATCTTGATGGCGACGAACTTGTTCTCAAAGTCGATCTGCTCAATTCCGGCGCGGCGGATGAGGCGCTTGAGCTTGTCGAGCTGGCTCTCGCGAGCATGCGTGCGCAGGTTGGTGAAGTACACCTTGGCGGGTGCTGCGGGTGCAGTTGCGGTCATAAATCTATCCCCTCGGTCTATATGGCGTTACAGACATAAGAGATGGTACCCGTTGAAGCAGGGTCAAAGTCAAGCGCAACACCTAGTCATTGGGGACAGACTTAAATGACTGAAACCACTCATTGGGGACAGACCTAAATGAGTGCCTCGCCACCTGGCAGCTAGGGACGTTCCTTTCCTGCCGGCAGCTGGGGACAGTCCTTGCCAGCACGGCCGGCGAACCGGCGAATCGGCAAAGACTGTCCCCGATGACTACTCCTGCACCTTGAGAGCTTCGGCCAGGCCCACACGTTTGATGGAACGCATGTGCAGCAGCGCCACGACCAGGTAGGTCACAAAGCCGATTCCTGCGCACGCCGCCATGGACCAAGCGGGCACGTAGATCTCGATATTGCCGTTGTAGGCGAGCAGCATCGAGCGGAAGATGGCCGTGAGCGAGCCGATAATGACCGGCAGGCTCAGCACGAGCGACGCCGCCACGCACAGCGTGATCGAGCGGATGTACAGATGCGAGATCTCGCTATCGCGATAGCCAAAGACTTTCATGTAGCTGATCGACCGGGCGCTGTGGTCGATCACAGCCTTGGTCAGCAGGTACATAAACAGCAGGAAGATGAACACCGCAAGCCCAACCATCATGCCGATCATTTTGCTCATCATGCCGATGAACTGGTCGCCCACGGCGCGCATGTCGTCGGGCGTGGTGTCGCCGGCAAAGTAGCGCGCGTCGAGGTCGAGCTTCTCGTTGCTCACGTAGCCATTAAAGTAGGCGGCGTCGTTGCCGAACAGCTCGTTAAAGTCGTCGATGCTCATATAGACATTCATATCCGACTTAGAGCCCCAAACGCAGTCCTTGCCCACGTACTCAAAGGAATAATTCTTGCCCTCGTACTTGTCGCGAAGCTTAACCTTCTGACCCTCGCTCCAGCCAAACTTGTCGAGCAAGCCACCGCCAAAGACGACGCGTCCGTTGCCGACGTCCAGCCCTTTCCAGTAGCGCGAATCGGGCGAGATGCCGTAGACGGAAATCGTCTCCTCGCCATTACCATCGCCGCGGTCGTATTGCAGCTGGTAAACGGCGTATTTCTCGGCCTGCGCGATTGTACCCGCGCCGTTGTCGGTCGTATTGATCGGGTGGATATCGTCGTTGTCAGTGTCGATCTTAGAGGCCTTGTCGATCAAGTCGATAGCCTCGTCGCGGTCGCAGCCGAGGGCATCGGCAAGATCGTCAAGGCGCGCGTAGAGCGCATCCTTCTTGTCCTGAACCTTGGCAAGCGCATTCTGCGCTGCGGTCAGGCTCTCGGCAGACGGAGACGCGGTCGCGGCATCGGCTGCCGCCTGCGCCGCATCGGCCGCATCGTCAAGCTCGTCATCGGCATCCTGGGCGGCGGAAAGCAGCGCGCCGTCAACCGACTGCAAGCGCTCGAGTGCCGACCACTGCTCACGCTCCTCGGCAGTGCCCTCGAGCTCCAGCGGAGCCTTGAGCGTGTACTGGTGCTCGGCGACCAGGCTTGTCTCGAGGTTGTCCGCGTAGTGCGTCATCGTGGGCAGAATCGCCAGGCCAAAGAGCAGCAGCAGCGAGGCAAACGCAATGCCCACGAAGAGCGTGGCGAAGTTGCCCAGGTTGCGCAGGAAGATACGCAGGCGGAAACGGGAAACAAAGCCCATACGCTCCGGCAGCTGCAGGCCACGCTTGGTGCCCGATTTGCCGCTCGCTTCGTGACGAAGAAACTGCAACGGCGTCTTGCCCATCTTGCGAAGCAGGCCCACCAGCGTGATGAGGATGAGCGCGGCGGCGGGAACCACGGCGCACTTCACAAAGATCTCCAATCTCCAGTACACCTGGAAGGGCGGCAGACTGTACGATCCGTAATAGAGGCTGCGCATGGGCTCGGTAAAGAACACAACGCCGAGTGCAGTGCCCAAAAGCGCCGCGAGCACACCCACGATGGCGGGAAGCGCCAGGTAGTGGAGTACAATCTCGCGACGACGATAGCCGCTGGCGAGCAGCGTGCCGATGATGGCGCTCTCCTCCTCGATGGTCGCGTCGGTAAGGACCACAAAGACGAACGCCATAATCACGATAATAATGTCGAGCAGCGTCATCCACATCATGGAGTCGCCGTCCACGTCGTCGCGCGCATAGCCAATGCCCTGATTGGAATCGGCGTCGATGAGGTCATCCACGCGCGCATGGGCATCGGTCAGTGCCTCGACCATATCCTGCTCCGCATCGATGCGATCCGCAGTGGGGAGGTCGCGATCGGTAAAGGTAAAGGAGTAGGTGTAGGCAGGCGCGCCGCCGGCATCCTCGAGCGCGGCAAAGCCGGCGTCGGTGACCTCGGCCACGCCATAGGTGATGGTGTTCACCGTAAAGTCCGAATTGTTGAGGAACAGCGCCTGGCTGTCGGGCTGGGTCATGATGCCGCAGATGGTGTAGGTGCGCCCCTCGAGCTCGACCTTATCGCCCACGGCGAGGTCGTTGTTGGTGGCAAAAACGCGGTCGATTGCTACCTCGTCGTCCGCCTTGGGCTCCTTGCCCTCACAGTAGGACGCGATATCGACCTTGGTGCGGTGCGCATAGGTGCGCAGCGTGCGCTTGGTGCCGTCGTCGCCGGCGGTCTTTTTGATGATGGCGTCGATGGAGAAATTCTTGTAGAGCGTGACGCCGCCGGCATCGTCAGCTGCGCCCTCGGCTGCTTTGAGTTGATTGTCGGTAGCCTCGAAGGAGGTGGTCACGCGGCCGTCTTCGATGATGTACTCGTCGCGCATGCCGTCGATGAGGCAGCCGATGGAGTGGGCCGCGAGCAAAAAGCCCGAGGTAAGGGCGATGCTTCCGCACATAAGCAAAAAGATGCCCAGGTACTTGCCGATATTACGGCGCAGCTCGCGCGGGAGACGTTTTGCGAGAGGTGTCATGGTGCCGCCTACCAATCGAGCTCGGCGGCCGCGACGGGCGACTCGTTGAGCCCATCCTCGACGATGCGCCCGTCGCGCAGGCGCAGCACGCGATTGGCCATGCGCGCGATGGCGGCGTTGTGGGTGACGATGATGATGGTGCAGCCGTAGGTGCGGTTTACATCCTCCATGAGCTGCAAGATTTCCTTGGACGTCTTATAGTCGAGCGCGCCCGTGGGCTCGTCGCACAGCAGCAGGCCCGGGTTTTTGACGAGCGCGCGGCCGATGGCGCAGCGCTGCTGCTGGCCACCCGAGACCTGGCGCGGGAACTTGTTGCGGTGCTCGTAGAGGCCCAGCGAACGCAGCAGGTCGTCGACATTGAGCGGGTTTTTGGACAGGTGCGCCGTGACCTCGATGTTCTCCTGGATGGTGAGATCGGGCACCAGGTTGTAGAACTGGAAGACAAAGCCCAGCTCGCGGCGGCGATACTCACCCAGGTCGGCGGGCTTGAGCACGGTAAGGTCGCAGCCGTCCACCATGATGGAGCCGGCGTCGGCATCCTCCAGGCCACCGATCAGGTTAAGGAAGGTCGACTTGCCCGAGCCCGAGGGCCCTAGCATGACGCAGATCTCTCCGCGGTTGATGGACGTGTCGATGCCGTCGAGCACCGTCAGGCGTGCATCTCCATCGCCGTAGTGCTTTTTGAGTCCCTTGACCTGGACGTAGGCTTGCTTCGTCGCCATGCTATCCCCCATTGTTAGCCTCGTGCTACTTTATGAACGTAATAGTAAACCTTGGCGAACTATTTTGGGGCGAGGCCTAGGATTTATTTCAGACTAGGCGCGAGATTTAGCGCGTGCGAGGGCGAGGCCTGCGGCGGCGATGGCTGCGGCGAAGAGCACGGTGACGCCTAGGTCGCAGGCGATGTCGCCCAGCACGGCAGACGTCAGGTCCGAGGCGAGCGCCTTGCTAATCGCGTCGTTCACCCAATACGTCGGCACAAAGTGCGCCACGGTCTGCACGGCCGAGCCCATGAGCGACAACGGCATCCAGGCGCCGCCCAAAAACGTCATGAGCATGCCAAGCAGGTTGCCCACACCGTTGAGCAACTCCTCGCGCGCGCCCAGGCTCGAAAGGGCAAAGCCAACGGCCAGTGGCGTCAGCGCTAGGGCAAACGTTGCCGCCAGCGCCAGACACACGCGGCCCACGCCGACCTCGGCAACCGCACCGGCAAAGCCCACGACGCCCAGCATGATCGACACAAACCAGATGCAGACGGTGAGCACGGCGGCGGCCGCAAACACAGCAAACGAACGCTGGCGCTCGGAGATTGGGCCGGCATCCATACGACGCACGCGCTCGGGCTCGTTCATGCCCGAGAACACCAACCCCACAGATACGATGACCGACGAGATAATCGCGTACGCGCCAAAGTTGAAATACGACTCGAGCGTGGCGGCGGCAGTCGAGTCGACCTTGACCTGCTCGATCTCGACCTCGGCACGCTCGGTGGCCGCGTGTTCGGCAGCCTTGGCAACGTCGCCGTTAGAAGCAGCGGGCTCAAGTGCGGCCGCAGCGCCCGCGAGCGAGATCCAGCGCGAGGCCTCGGCAGACGAAAGCGCCGCCGCCATGGTGCCGGCACCGTAGGTCACATCGAGCCTGGGCAGAGACTCCCCCGCGCGGGCGGCTGCAACGAGGTCGCCCTCAAACCCCTCCGGGATAAAGAACACGCAGTCGGCGCTGCCCTTGGCGCTGTTGCTCTTGGAGAGCGCGTCCGCAAGGTCGTAGGTGCCGTCGCCGACGCCCGTGACCAGCTCAAAGCGCGAACCCAGATGCTTGGTAAGCGCGCGCGAAAGGTCGCTGTCGTCGCGGTCGACCACGATCACGTTGGCATCGTAGGGCTTGTACTCGGTGAGCTGCGACGAGTCCCAGCTCACCGATGCCGCGATGAATACGCCCATGAGCGAGATGAACACCGTATAGATGAGCAGGTAGAACGGGTGCGCCAGCGCCATGCGAAGCGCGGTCTTAAAGGTGCTCATAGCGGCTCCTTCCAAAGATCAGCGTGGCGGCGGCAACGAACAGCAGCGCCATCAGGACGAGCGCGCCGGCGCGAACGGCAAAGGGGCTCAGGTCCTCAAAGAAATACAGGCGGTTGAACATGTCGCAGATGAGCTTGACGGGATTGAGCCAGCACTCGGTCGGACAGGCGCGAGCGACGTCGTCGGCAAGCGCCATCGCCGGCTCGCCGTAGAGACCGGCGAACAGGGCACACGTGGTGGCAAAGCCTGTGAGGATGCCCGACTTGGACGCCTTTCCGCCCTTAACGGGCAGCGTGCCCACAAAGAGCCCCAGGCCCGTCGCGGCAAGCGCGGAGGCAGCGCCGCCCACCAGGCAGAGCCCCTCGCGCCCGCCAAAGTCGACGCCAACAACCAGACGCACGTAGCCAATCGCGATCGCCATCGAGGCAAAGGAAACCAGCCACGATCCGACAAAAATACCGGCCAGCGACGCCGTCTTGGAAAGGCCGCCCACGCATCGGCGAGCGCCAAGGCCGGACAGATTGGGCTGCAGATCGACGACGCTCAAGGCGGAAAACTCGGCAGACATCATCGCGACCAGACCAAAGAGTGCGTAATAGTAGATGACCGTGCCATCGGGCGTGGTACGTGTCAGGCTTACGCGGCGGGTGCCGCCCTCGAGCGACAGGGCGCGCGCAACCGCCTCCGGGTCGGCGAGCGCCGCCGGGTTGTCCTGGGCGATCTGGCGCATGAGCTCGGCATTTTGCGTATACGAGCTTACCACCGTCTCCAGGATGCTGCGATCGGTGAGCACCGACGAGGCGCGCGAGCTGTCGTAGCTCGAAAGCAGCGTGAGTTTGGGCGCGCCTTCGGCGTCGACCGTATAGATGCCCGCAACCTCGCCGGCCTTAAGCGCACGGTTCGCATCGGCTGCGTCGTCGAGCTCGTGGATCTCGAGCAGTTGATCGTCGCCTTCCTTGGCAAGCGACGTCGCCACGTCCTTAAAGGTCGAGGCGTCCCAGGCCTCGTCCGCCACGACGGCCACCGGCACCGGGTCGATCTTGCCGTCGGAGCTGAGGTTCGCAAACATAAACATGAACATCGTGGAAAGCGCGATGGGAAAGAGAGCACCCCAAACCCACGTGCTCGGCCGGCGCAGCAGCGTCTTGACCGTGATAATAATGGTGTTGAACATAGCTGCCCCCTAGTCGCGCAGCTCGCGGCCGGTGATCTCGAGGAACACGTCGTTGAGGGTCGGCGGCTCGCTCCACACGCGGCCGAGCGCCACGTCGGCGGCGCGCAGCGTGTCGAGGATGTCCACCAGGTTGTGCGGGCTCGCCTCGCAGGTGCAGACGAGCTCGCCGCCGGACAGCTCGACGCTGAGCACGTGCTCGTGGGCGCGCAGGCGCTCGACTGTGGCGACCTCGACGGCGCCGACCTCGACAGTCACGCGCTCGCCCATCTGAATCATGCGCTTGAGCTCGTCGTTGGTGCCCTGCGCCAGCACGCGGCCGCCGTCCATGATCATGATGCGGCTGCAAATCTGCTCGACTTCCTCCATGTAATGGCTGGTATACACCACCGTGGCGCCCTCGTCGCGCAGGCGGCAGATGCCCTCCAGGATGGCGTTGCGGCTCTGCGGGTCGACTGCCACCGTGGGCTCATCAAAGAAGATGAGCTCGGGCTTGTGCGCAATGCCGCAGGCAATGTTGAGGCGACGCGCCAGGCCGCCCGAGAGCTTGCCGGGGCGAAACTTGGTAAAGTCGCCCAGCCCGACAAAGTCGATCGCCTCGTCCACCAGCGCGCGACGGCGTTTGCGGTCGTTGACGTAGAGGCTGCAGAAATAGTCGATGTTCTCGCGCACGGTGAGCTCGTCGAACACCGCCACCTGCTGCGGCACCACACCGATGCGGCGCTTGAGGTCGTAGCGGGCGGGCGTCATGGGCTCGCCGAACAACTCGATGGTGCCCTTATCGTAGGCAAGCAGCTGCAGGATACAGTTGATGGACGTGGTTTTGCCCGAGCCGTTGGGGCCGAGCAGGCCAAAGATCTCGCCGGGGGCGATGCTCAGGTTAAAGTGGTCGAGCGCGATAAGATCGTCATAGCGCTTGACGAGGTTTTCGACGTGGACGATGTCTGTCATGAGGCGGCCCTTCCGTTGATTGCGGCCCGGTACGATTGCATCATCGCAGGAGCCGCCGGCGCGCACCAGTGAGCTTTGTCACGAGTGCGAGGCTTGGCCGCGTGGCCTGCCGACGCCCCCGATTTGCCGCGTGGGAGGAATGTCACAGTTGCGCAGGCGGCCCCTCCACCACGCGCGGCTTCGCGTACAATACCCGTATGAACAGGCTTTTCGACAAATCGATCGTGCTGGCGTGCTGTATTGCGGCCGCCATGGGTCTTGCTGTGGACGCTCGCCTAGTCGCGGCGTTTTGCCTTGGCGTTATTGCCACCTCGCTGGCCGAGGTGGCACAGGGAGAACGCACGCGCCGTGCAAGCGAGGCCGCGAGCTACGTTTACATCATCGCGGCCGTCTTTATACCGCCGTTTGTGCCGTTTGCGCCCCTCGCCCTCTATGACATCGCGCGACGCGTGCGCCGTGAACGCATCTGGCCCGCGCTGGCGATTGGCGCCGTGTTTGTCTGCGCGCTTGTCGCGGACCTTCGCGGCGGCGCGCTCACCACCCGAACGCTCCTGCTGACCGCCATCCTTTCGGTTGCCGCCACCTTGCTATCGCTACGTACCGCCCAGCTGGAGCGCGAGCAACAGCGCATGCGCCGTACCCGCGACGGGCTGCAAGAACGAGCCCTCGCGCTCGAAGCGCGCAACCGCGACCTTGCCGACCGCCAGGACTACGAAGTCGAGCTCGCGACGCTCGCCGAACGCGCCCGCATCGCGCGCGAGATCCACGATAACGTCGGGCACCAGCTCACGCGCGCCTCGCTGCAGGCCGAAGCCCTACGCGTGGTCCACGCCGACGAGCCTGGCGTCGCCGCCGATTTCGCCGACGTTAAACGCACGGTTGACGAGGCGCTCCAGCTTGTGCGCACCAGCGTCCACGCGCTCAACGACAACGCCGTCGACCTTTCCGTGCAGCTCGAACGCATTGTTGAAGGCGCGCGCTCGGACGGCGGCCCGCAGATTGAGCTTGAAGTTTTGGCCGAGCATGCGCCCGCAAATGTCGCCAACTGCTTTGCAGCGGTCCTGCGCGAGGCACTCTCCAATACCATGCGCCACGCTTGCGCCCAGACCGTCACCGTACGATGCATGGAACATCCGTCGTTTTACCAGCTTGTCGTTACCGACGATGGCGCGGGCGGGGTCCAAGCAAGCGGCCGCGGCGCTGCGGAGGGCATGGGGCTCGCCTCCATGCGCGAGCGCATCGAGGCGCTTGGCGGCACCTTCACCGCCGGCCCGCGTGCCAGCGCCGGCGGCTGGCGCGTGTTTGCCACCGTTCCCAAACAGCAAGGAGATGAGGACCGATGAGGCTCATCGTTGTCGACGACGACCGCTTAGTGGTCGATTCGCTCAAGATTATCCTGGGCGCCCAGCCGCAGATCGAAGTGGTGGGCACCGGCGCCAATGGCGACGAGGCGGTCGCGCTCTACAGCGAGCACGCGCCCGACATCGCGCTGCTCGACATTCAGATGCCGGGACGCGACGGCCTTTCGGCGGCACGCGAAATCCTTGAGCGCGACCCCACGGCGCGCGTGGTGTTTCTGACGACATTCTCGGATGACGAGTACATTGTGTCGGCGCTTAAACTGGGCGCCCGCGGCTACCTGATCAAGACCGATGTCGCCGCCATTCCGCCGGCGTTGGCACAGGTCATGGATGGCAAACGCGTGCTCGAGGGCAAGGCGATCGAGGATATCGATTTTAATGGGGCGGGCACCGAAGCCGACGCGCCCCGCCGGCCCACAGCCTTTGCCGGCCTAACCGACCGCGAGTTCGAAGTCGCCGAGCTCATCGCCCGCGGCCTCGACAACAAGGAGATCGCCGCCACCGCCTACATGGGCGAAGGCACCGTGCGCAACCACATCAGCTCGATCCTAGCCAAAATGGGGCTACGCAACCGCACGCAAATCGCCATCGCCTATCTGCGAGGCTAGCCGCTGGCTGCCGCCAATTTGATGCCATTTCAAAACTATGCCGGTTTACTACGATGAACCGCATATCTCCGACCACGGCAAATTGTGCACTTACAAAACCGCAGGTAGAACACTTGCGATATTTGCAAAAATGCGGGTGTGGTCAGGAATCTCGGATTCATCGTAGTAAACCGGCATAGTTTTGTTCGGGCGGCCCTGCACGAGTGTCTCCGCCAGCCTCGCGGGACCAAAATGATCCGTTTTCCTCCGTCCCCAAGGGATCAGCCGGAACCGCTCGCCACGAAATCGGCCCATCTACTACGTTTGACTCGATACCCCTGACCATACCTTCGTTTTGAACAAAACCGCAGGCGTTCTACCTGCGGTTTTGTTTTTGCGCTTTTCGGCATGGTTGGGGGTAAGGGGCTAAACGTAGTAGATGGGCCGGTTTCGTGGCAGGCCCTTTTCGCCTACGCACAAAAGCGCCGCCACGGAGGAGGGAGATGCCTCCGTGGCGGCTGGGGGTAGGAGTAGGTCGTGATTTAACCCTGCCGGCCGCCCGGGGCCTTTTGGCCCCGGGCGCTGTCGACGTGCCTAGCGCTTACGGATACCCCAGACCAGGGCTCCGACGCCGGCCATGGCGATAACAAATGCCATGAGCAGGGCCGTGGCCTGCTGGTCGCCTGTGGTGGGCAGGAAACCCTTGACCGTCTTGACGATGTTCGTCACGGTCTTGGGCGTGCCAGGATCGGGCGTCGGCACGGGCGTCTCGGGCTTCTTGTACGTGTTGTTGAACACGATACCCTCGACGCTTTTGTCGCCCTTGGTAAAGGCGACGTTCGCCTTGAGGTTGCCCTCGCCGTCATCGACCACGTTGACGGTCACGGTAAAGACGGACTTGTCGTAGGTCATACCGACCTCGTCGCCCTTGACCTCGCTGATGGTGTAGGCGGGCGTACCGGGCTCGTCGTACTCAAACTTGTCAAAGTTGATCTTGCCGTCGGCATCGTTGGTAACCGTAGACTCGATGTCCTCGCCAACGAGCTTAAAGCTAAACTCGTCCTTCTTGAGTTCGCGTCCCTCGAGCACCTTGATAGCGCCGATGGAAACCTGCGTAGGCATGGCGTGATACTTGTTGGTAAAGCCAGCCGACTCGGTGGTTCCCTCGAGCTTGTGCGTCGCGGTCAGCGTGCCGTCGCCGTTGTCGGAGACGGTGGTCACGACGGTGTAGGTCGTGCCGTCATAGGTGACACCCTTGTACAGACCGAGCGCGTTGGGGCAAGCCTCACGCAGCATGTACGTGTGCGTGCCGGGCGCCTCGTAGCGGATCGGGCTCAGCGCGACGGTGCCGTTGGCGTCGTTGGTGCCGCTAGCGACAACCACGCCGTCCTCGAGCAGCTCAAACGTGAACTCGCCCGCTGCAAGATCGCGTCCGGTCAGACGCTTGACCGTCTTGACCTGGTCGGTCACCACAGAATCGGTAGGCGTCACGCTGTAGGTGTTGGTGAACGTGAAGGCAGCGCCGTCGCCGCCGTCGCGCACGACACGCAGATGTCCGGTACCGTCGTCAGTCACGGTGTAGGAAACCTTGCGCATGGCGTTGGCGTCGTTGGTCACACCAGGGGCGCTACCGGACTCGGTCACCGTGTAGGTAAAGGTGTGCGAGCGCGGAGCGGTGGGGGCTGCGGACTCGGACTCGTCATTAGGCTCGTCAGCGCTGGCGTCGGCGTCAGTTGCAGCCTCGTCAGTCTCTGCCTCGTCGACTTCCGCCTCGTCGGCATCGTCGGCATCAGCTTCGACCTTGTCGGTCACATCGGTCGTCACGCCCAGGGCGCGGTTGAGGTCGTCGAGCGTAAAGTGGATCTTGCCAAAGTCCACGTTGCCGGCCGCGTCGTTGGTCACGGTTGTGTGCTCGGGCATCGGGGCACCAGCCTCGTCGGCAGTCACGGTAAAGGTGAACTTACCCGTGATGTCGGCCGGGGTCAGGCTCTCGGCAGCTTGGAGCTTCTTGGTACCGGCGAGCGTGGCGTCAACGGCATCGGCGCCGTAAACGTTCTCGAACACGGGCTCGGCGTCACCGTAGTTGGGCGTTGCCGTCAGGGTACCGTCGCCGTTGTCGACGACAATGACCTTAAAGCTAAAGCTCGGCGTTGTGGCGGTAATGCCCTTGCCGTCCAGCAAGTTCGTAAGCTCAAAGGCCGTGTAGTTAATAGTCCATGCAAGCTTGGCATCCGTGTCGGTGCGGATGGCACGCTTGGCGCTTACCAGATCGGCGAGCATCTCGGTCGTGTAATGCAGCGTTCCAAAGCTCACCTGACCGTTAACGTTGGTAGCCGGAGTGCCCTGGATTGCTTCCGTCTCGCCTGCGTAGGCAATGCCGAACCAGAACTCGCCGTCGGCCATCGGACGACCGGTCAGGGTCTTGGTGGCAACGACCTGAGCAGCGGCACCACCAGGTGCGTCGGTCGTGGCGCTATAGCTGTTGCGGAACGGAATCACAGCGCTCTCGACCGTAGCGGCACCAGTCTTGTACTCGGTCACCAGCGTGCCCTTGTCGGGGTTGCCAGTAACGGTCGTGGTGGCAGTAAGCGTACCGGCGCCGTCATCGGCGATAGCGATCGTCACGGTGCGGGCAGCGTCGTCATAGGTGTAACCGGGCTGGCCGTCGTTCTTCTCGGCCACGGTGTACGTAAAGGTCTTGCCCGCGTCAGCCTGCGTAAACTTGACCTCATGGCCAGCCAGGATGTCAATCAGACCAACCGTCGCCTCTGCCGTTGCAGGGGACTTGTACACGTTGGCGCCCTCGTGCAGGCCGAGCGCTTTGGCCGAAGCCTCGTCGGCGGGCGTCACGGTAAAGGTGAACTGGCCCTCGGTCATGGGACGCCCGGAGAGGGTCTTGCTGAGCTTAAGGCCACCGGCCGCGGTGTAGTTGAGCTCAGTGTGGTACGTGTTGGTAAAGCGTCCATTCCCCTTCTTGGTGACGTTGGCGATCAGCTTGCCCTCGCCGTTCTCGGTCACGGTCACCTCGGCGGTCGCGACATGAGAGTCATACGTCATGCCTGCCGCGCTGCCCGCGTTCTCGCGGATCTCGTACTTGTAGGTTCCAGCAGCCGTGTAGTGGATCTTGCCGAACTTGATGGCGGCGATGCCATCCTTCGCGTCCTTCTTGCTCACAGTTACGGTTGCGGGGTCGGGCAGCGGGGTGCCCTCGGGAGCGGTGATGGTAAAGCTGAACTTGTCGGAGTCCGTCCAGTCGCGACCGTCGATGGCCTTGCTCAGGTCAAAGTCGAGCTCTGCGTCGAGCGGGGTCACGCTGTAGGAGTTCTTGAACTCGGCGGGCTCGGTGCCCTTCAGGACATGCTCGGCCCTGAGTGTGCCGTCGCCATTGTCCGTGATGGTGGTCTCGATGGTGAACTTGGCATTGCTGTAGGTGATGCCCTTGCTGGTGGTTCCGCCGTTGACCTCGTGCAGCGTGTAGATATGCTTGCCGGCCTTGGTGTACTTCACGGCGCTCATCGTGATCTTGCCCTCGGCGTCGTTGGTGCCAGTGGCGACGACCTTGTCGCCCTCGACGAGCTCGAAGGAGAACTCGCCGGCCTTGAGGTCGCGGCCGTCCAGGACCTTGGTCGCGGTGATCTGGTCGGTGACGCTGAACTCGTCAGGCGTCACGTTATAGGTATTGGTGAACGTAAATGCCACATCGCCGTCCGGCTTGCGGGATACGCTCAGATTGCCCTTGCCGTCATCAGTCACGGTGAAGGAAACCTTGCGCGACAGCTTGGCGTCGTTGGTCACGCCAGCCACTTCGCCGGACTCGGTCACGGTGTAGGTAAAGGTGTGCTCGCGCTTCTCGGGCTTCTCGCCCAGAGCCTTGTTAAGGTCGTCGAGCGTAAAGGCGATCTTGCCAAAGTCGACCTTGCCGTCAACGTCGTTGTGCACGCTCGTGCTCGCAGGCATAGGCGCGCCCTCTTCACCGGTCACGGTAAAGGTGAACTTGCCGGTGATATCAGCCGGGGTCAGAGCGTCGTCAACCTGCAGATTCTTGATACCCGCAAGCGATGCCTCGGTAGCATTCGTGGTGTAGGCGTTCTTGAACTCGATGCTCTTGACGTCCTTGGCGTCCTTCAGCTCGTGCGTGGCAACCAGCTGGCCCTTGCCGTTATCGGCGATGGTCGTCACGATGGTGTAGACCGCGTCATCGTAGTCAATACCGCCGGCGTTGCCCTTAACCTCATGCAGCTTGTAGGTGTGCTGGCCGATCTCGGTGTACTTGATGGCACTGAACGTCACCTTGCCGTCGGCGGCGTTCTTAACGGTCTCGACAGGCTTAACTTCCTTCTCAATGATTTCGAGCAGCTCAAAGCTGAACTCGTCGGCCGTAAGGGCACGCC
>RPYR01000193.1 GCA_008671285.1 Collinsella aerofaciens
GAGCAGCTGGTGCTGCGCCTGGAGAACGGCAAAGTCTTTAAGGTCAACCTGGCCGATATGACGTGCTCGGAGGGCTGCAAAAAGAAGGCCGCCGAGCAGGGCTGCAACTGCCGCCCCGATTGCGTGACGCGCGACGTGCTCGAGCGCATCGAGTCGCCCGAGATGCGCCTGGCGCTCATGGAGCTCGATCGTGAGAACGGCGTCGACGTGGGCGATGGCCTGTCGAGTGCCGACCGTCTGGCCGGCACGTCGATGCCCAAGCGCCGTCGTCGCGATGCCGAATCCGATGCCCGCGCTGCTCAGGGCCAGGGCGAGGGCCGTGGCCGCGGAAAGGGCCGTGGCAAGGCCGAGGCGCCCGAGGTCGAGGGGGCGGCCGATGGCCGTCGCCGCCGCAAGCGCGCGGCGTCCGTCGACAATGGCGAGACCGCGGGCGAGAACGCTTCCCGCGAGCGCGAGGCTCAGCAGCCCCAGCAGCAAAACCGCGGCGGTGGCATGAATCCCACGCGCCGTCGTCGCCGTCACCTGTCGAGCGAGGAGCGCGAGGACGCCTTCCGCGCCGCAGCTGCTCGCGAGGCCGGTGCCGCTTCCAAGGGCCCCTCGGCCTCCGATGCGCCTGCCGACAAGGGCGGCAAGTCACGTGGCGAGGAGGAGCGCGCGCCGCGTCCGCGCCGTCGCCATTCCTCGGGCGCGCAACAGAAGCCCTCAGTGCCCTCCGTGGCCGATCAGGTCTCGGATGGCGAGGTCAAGGTCACGCGCCGTCGTCCCGGGGATGGCGGGGGAGCGGCTGCCAAGGCTTCGCGTGGCGCCGCTCGCGACGAGCGCGAGCCGCGCGAGGATCGCGGTGGCGAGGGCTCGGCCGACCAGGGTCAAAAGCGCCGTCGCCGTCGCCGTTCCCGCAAGCCGCGCCAGAATGGTGGCGAGGGCTCGACCCCGTCTTCGTCTGCACCACAACCGCCCGCCGGCGAATAACGCCCGCGAGCGGATTTAGCCCGCCTTGCCCCGAGCACATCGGGGTATCATAGCGCCGAATCAACAACCCTCCCTGCGACCGAACGTAGGGAGGGTTGTGTCTTGAAGAGCCATCTGAACATATTGAGCCGTCTGCAGGGTGCCGACGCCCTACCGTTTGCGGACGAATTGCTACCGCTTGCCGAGCACGTGACATACGAGGCGCTCGAGGCATTGTCGCCAACACGATGTACCGGCTGCGAGCGCGCCGGTGCGCTTATTTGCCAAGACTGCCTGGCCGCGCTCACGCTCATCGACCCACGTCATAGCTGCACCCGATGTGGCGCCCCGTTTGGGGATTTGCTGTGCACTGAGTGTTCGGTCGAGGGCACGTCTTCGGCAATGGCGGAGGCGCTCGACCGCTGCCTGGCGTGCGCCGTCTATGCGCATCCGCTGCCGCGCATCATTAAAGCGTACAAGGATGCGGGCGAGCGACGTCTGGCTCCGTATCTGGCGGAGCTGCTCTACGACACCGCCCTGCATGCCCAGGTCGTAGCTCCCGATCGCTACGGAGGCGTGCTTTCCGGTGCGGATGCGGTGGTGTTTGTGCCTGCGACGGCGGCAGCGTTTCGGCGGCGTGGTTTTGATCATATGGAGGCTATTGCGCGCCCATTTTGCGAGCTGTCGGGTGTTCCTCTGCTCGATGCTCTCGTCAAGTACGGGCATGGCGACCAGCGCGAACTCGGTCGTGAGGAGCGCCGCGAGCGTGCCCGAGGTATGTACGAGACGGTTGAGGATGTGCACGGCCGCCGCCTGCTGCTTATCGATGACGTTATCACCACGGGTGCGACGATGGCAGCGGCTTCGGCGGAACTCAAGCGCGCCGGTGCCACGGCCGTTGATGGCCTCGCTGTCGCACGCGTTTGGTAGGGGTGATTCATGTGGCGGTAACAATCAGGTGGTGCAACAAACCGACAAAAGAGCAGCTAGCGGCTTCCGTAATCCTAACTGGCGCCTCGGCGCTACGCATGATGCGCGCCGAGCGCCGGCAGATGGGCTATATAAGCTGGAAGGACCTTAATCCCGATGAAGAGCGCCGTGTGCTGCGCACATCGTCGCCCTCGACCGAGGACATCTATCTTCCCGATTTGGTGCGGATTGGGGCCGCAAGCGGCGAGGCGCAAGAGGATTTGTGCTTGCTGGTAGGGTCTGCAGCGCAGCGCCGCCGTATTCTTGGCGTGAGCTGGTCCGTATGCTCCGAGTTGCCCGCCGGCTCGATTCTAGAGGTGGAACCGGGGGTGTACAGTCTATCTCCCGAGGCCCTTTGCGTAGCCGTCGCGCGCGAGGTCGGCTGCATCCAGGCATTTGCCCTGGCCCAGGAGCTGTGCTCTAAGATTTCACTGAGTGACCGCGGGAAGTATCTGCCTCCCTACACCTCGCCTGTCGTGAACAAATTGGCAAAGGACAAAGACCAGCCGCCAGATGTCGGTTACTTTGAGGTCGAGTCCGTGCTGACACCCGATTGCCTGGTAGATTACCTCGCGGCATGCAAGGGGAGCGCGGCCAAGCAGCTGCGGCGGCTGTGTCCCTATCTGTCGGAAAACCTGCGTTCACCCATGGAGTGCATCATGCTTGCCATGTTTTCGCTTCCGTTTTCCTATGGCGGATTTGCCTGTGGTCCCTTTAAGACCGACTACAAGATCGAGTTCAACGACCGTGCACAGGCGATCTCGGGGATGCCGCATGCGGTTTGCGATGCCTTTCAGGAAGCAGCCCGGTTTGACTTGGAATACAACGGTGAGCTGGGCCATTCTTCTCGGAGGGGACGTATCCATGATGAAAAGCGCAACACGGGCTTGATTACTATGGGAATCGAGGTCGCGACGGTCAACAACGAAATGCTCTGTGACATGGAAGCGATGGAAGCACTCGCATGGCGCATGCACCAGCGTATGCGAAAGCGGTACCGGAATCGTGTCGATGCCCGCAGGAAGAAGCAAGAGGCGTTGCTTAACACGCTGCGGGCGTGTTTTGGGCTTAAGCCGGTCTAATTCGCGTCGAAAATAGAGGGTTAATCATATGCCCTGGACAAAATATGGCAAATATGAGTACTGTCACTAAATCAGTAACAGCAAAATCAAGGAATTTAGAACTCGGAGGCGGCGTAAAGTGAGAAGATAATAAACAAATGTAGAATAACTAAGCATCAGGTTGGCGACACTGAGCGCAAAATCTGTCCGAGAGGCCAAAAGTGCCTGTTACTAAATTGGTGACAGTACTCATATTTGCCGTATTTTGGCCGGGGCACCCTAAGAAGGGCGCCCCGGAGCTCCCCGTAGGGGAGCTCCGGGCTTCATAGGGGCACGAATAGCCCACTCCGACCTGCAAAATCTGTGCACACGCTGCGAATGACGCCCTTAACCTTAAACTTTAGCTTGAACTTAGCTATAATGCGCTTCGTTCCTACCAGGCTGTGGTTGCGGACGGACGAAATGCCCGTCCTAGTCCAAGACAGACGCGGTCAAAGGGATCCACGTAAGCGACCGCGTGCGCGCGGCGCGATCATGGCGCGTCCTAGATGTAAGCCGTACCGTCCGTTCTACTTTCTTTGGGGCAATACCGCCTCGCGGGCGAGCGGGCCAGTCGTGAAGGTGGCTACGGCCTCCCGAGCAAACACCCCGGTGCGCAAGTGTGGGGTCAAATACCAGGTCAGCTGGTGGGAACAACCCGTTATTCCGCGCAATGCACGGATTGTATACGACACAGAAGGCAGGGTAGTGGACATGGTGAGGGGCAGCTTGATGCACGCGGCTCGGTTAGGTGCTGGGACCGCGGCGGTCATTGCCGTATTGGGTTTGAGCGGATGCGCGTTCAACCCACTGTCTACGTTCACGACACCCACGATTGACCAGATCGAGCGCGAGACCGTTACCCCTACGGTGTCGGACGATGCCCTGGTCACTCCCGGTACCCTGACGGTTGCCCTCGATACCTCCGATGCCCCGCAGGCCATGCAGGGCGCCGATGGCAACCTCACGGGCTACGCAGTTGACGCTGCCCGCGCCCTTGCAAGCCGTATGGGCCTTAAGGTTGCCTTCGTCGATGCGTCTTCTGCCGATTCCGTGCTTGGCGACAAAAAGGCCGACATCTTCATTGGCGACATCAATTCCACGGATGGTGATATCAGCACGCTTGGTACTTGCCTGTACGACGCTGCGGCAGTGTTCGGAAAGACGAGCGACGGCGAGTCGCTGAGCGTTTCCACCGAAACGCTTAACACCGCTACCCTGGGCGTTCAGACCTCCTCGGCCTCGCAGGAAGCGCTCGCCAAGCAGAGCATCACGGCCAATCAAAAGACCTTCTCCAACATCAACGAGTGCTTTGAGGCGCTCGAGTCCGGCGAGATCGACTACGTGATTTGCGACTCCACGGCCGGCGGCTACCTTGCGCGCCTGATGAGCCAGATCTCTTACGTCGGCGCGCTCGAGACGCCCTCGACGCTCGGCGTCGCGGGCCTCGCGGCCAACGATGAGCTATGCCGTGCCGTGAGCGATGCCCTCGACGGTATCACGGTCGATGGCACGCTCGAGGCGGTCCACTCCGTCTGGTACGGCACGATGCCCTATGACCTCACCACCAAGACGGTCTCGGGCGCCGACGTACAGTCGACCGACACCGGATCCAGTGAGTCCGCATCCTCCGATTCGAACAGCGAGGGTACAACCTCCGAGGATAAATCGTCCAGCCAGGAGGGCACTATCACCGACGACGACATTAACAAGCTCAATAGCTAGTTATTGCTAGGGGTGGCGTCTCCTATGCGCTAGGAGAGAGGCCTCTTCACGGTTTCAACACGCATTGCCGGGCTTTCCCAACAGGGGGGCCCGGCTTTTTCGTTTCCATAAAACCAGCAGGTCAAATACGTTTTTTAGGTGCAAAACCAAAGTCGCCGTTGCTCTCCCATAGCGCACTTTGCCACAGAAAAGTGCGAGACTTCGGTATGCGGTATCAAGCAATCGTTATTCGGGTCTTTGGGAATCCGCGTGATTAAATGCACGGCAATGGGTACATAGCCAGTACAGTAAGTCCCCGAGGCAGATTGGAGCCACGTATGGATATCAAGGTTTCTGGACGCAAGACGACGGTAACCGATGCTCTGCGTGCGCATGTGGATGAGAAGATCGGCGAGGCGCTCAAGGTTTTCGATATCGAGCCCATGACGGTCGACGTTGTACTTCGCTATGAGAAGAACCCCTCGAACCCCAACCCGGCAATCGTCGAGGTTACGGTTCGTGCCCGCGGTTCGGTGATTCGCGTTGCCGAGCACGGTGCGGATATGTACGCCGCCATCGACCTCTCCGCCGATAAGGTCACCCGCCAGCTGCGCAAGTTCAAGACCAAGGTCGTGGACAACCGCCAGGGCGGTGCCAGCGCAGCGGATGTCGCGCCGGTCGAGCGCGTCGAGGATCTGGCCGACCTGCTGCTGCCCGAGGAGGAGGACGACCTGCTCGTCCGCGAGAAGGTTATTGACGTCACCCCGATGACCGAGGAACAGGCGCTGGTGCAGACCGATCTGCTGGGTCACGACTTCTACGTGTTTGAGAACGCGACGACCGGTCTCATCAATGTGGTGTATCACCGTAAGAATGGTGGATATGGCATCATCAAGCCCCGCATCGAAACACTTGACGAGTAAAATACGTTAACTTGCATGAGTTAACGGTTGGCGGCCATCCCATGCGGGTGGCCGCCTTTTTACGTAAGGAGTCGCTTTGATGGACAAGGCCGCATCCGCCGGTCATTCGAACCGTTGCCGCATCGTCGTCGATACCTGCTGCGACTTTAGCCCCGAGGTCGCCGCGAACCTCGATGTCGATATCCTGGGTTTTCCCTTTATTATCGATGGCGAGGAGCGCACAGACGACATCTGGTCGAGCATGAGCCCTAAGGAGTTCTACGACCGCATGCGCGCTGGTGCCCGCGTGTCCACCTCGGCTGTGTCGCTCGGTCGCTATATCGAGTTCTTTACCGAGTGCGCCAAAGAGGGTACGCCCACGGTCTACCTGTGCTTTACCTCGGCGCTGTCGTCGAGCTATAACTCCGCGTGCCAGGCGGCAGATGCCGTGCGCGCCGAGTATCCCAACTTTGAGCTCTACGTGGTCGACAACGCTCTGCCCTGCGCGACCGGCGCGCTCTTGGCGCTCGAGGCCGTGCGCCAGCGTTCGGCGGGACTGACCGCCAAACAGCTGGTCGATTGGGCAAACGAGGCAAAAACCTACGTGCACGGCTACTTTACGCTCGAGAGCTTCGACGCACTGGCTGCCGGCGGCCGCATTCCTCCCGCGGCGGCGCAGCTCACGGCAAAGCTCGACGTCAAGCCCGAGCTATCCTACGACCTGGCCGGCTCGCTGTCGCTGATCGGCGTCAACCGCGGCCGCAAGAAGGCGCTCAAGTCCATCCTCAAGTCGTTCCGCGAGAACTACGTGCCCGATCGCACCATGCCCATCGCCATCATGACGGCCGATGCCGAAAAGGATGGTGACTGGCTCGAAGCCGCCATCCGCAAGGAGGAGGGTTGCGCCGACGTCACGATCATTCGCGGCTCCGTGGGTCCCACCATCGGCTCGCACGTGGGCCCCGGCATGGTGGGCTGCGCGTTTTGGGGTAAGAACCGCGCCGACAAGGCGTCGCTTTCCGACCGTATCGCCCGCCGCGTGCGCGGTCAGTAGGCAAGCGCTGCGTCCGTAATCGCCCTCGACTCACAGCCCAAACGCTGGCACCGAGTATTCAACCTGGTAACAACACCCAACCCAAAAGGAAAGGTTTCATGGCAAACAAGCTCTCCGTCGCATTCATTGGCACCGGAATCATGGGTGCCCCCATCGCCGGCCACATTCTGGACGCCGGCTATCCCGTCACGGTCAACAACCGCACCAAGTCCAAGGCGGCGGCGCTTATCGAGCGCGGCGCCGTCTGGGCAGATACGCCGGCCGATGCC
>RPYR01000224.1 GCA_008671285.1 Collinsella aerofaciens
CGCCGGCGAGATCCTCTCCATCAAGACGCCGGGCGGCAGCCGCTTCGATCGCACGATCGAGCCGCATGCGCATATCATCTGCACCTCGTGCAGCCGCGTCATCGACGTACCGCTCCCCTTCGATGCCCAGCTCGACGCCAAAGCGTCCGAGCAAATCGGCTGGCACGTCACGTCGCACTACACCATCTTCGAGGGTCTCTGCCCCGACTGCCGGTAGATGCTCGGGACATGCCTTAAAATCCACCTTTCCGCGCTTTGCAGCAAACAGTACATTTCTAGGCATGTCCCGAAAACCTACTCGGCGAGCAGGCGGTGCAGTTCTTCTTCGACCGTGTGCACGTAACGGACGCGATCGTTGATACCGCGCATGGTGGGGTTGCAGCTCTCCATCAGATAGGGATGGCCCACGACGTTGAGCATGTCGCGATCGTTCTCATTGTCGCCAAATGCCATCATCTCATCGGGCGAAATCCCCAGGACACGACCGTAATCGACAAGCGCGGAGCCCTTGCCCGAACCGAAACCGATAAGGTCCGTCCATGCGGTTCCTGACGTCATCACATCGACACGGTCGCCAAAGAGGCGCTCGAAATACTCCCGGGCCGCCGGATAATCCACCTCGGGCGTCTGGAAGCCAATCTTAATGACATCCTCGTCGATGTCCTCGGGACGGTCGACCACCGCCACATCGCAGTGGACCACATAGCGCAAATGGTCGACGAACGCATCGTTGCCGCTCATGGTGTAGATGTGCCCCTCACACGAAAGGGTCATGTCGGTATGGGGATACGCAACCACGGTATTCGCGATAACCATAGCAAGGCTACGCTCCATGGAACGCTTGACGACGGCACGCCCCTCGCTCATCACCAGGGTTCCGTTTTCGCATACATAGGCGAGCTCATCGGCCACCGGGGCAAACAGGTAGCGCAAGCTCGCATATTGACGGCCACTCGCCGGCATAAACACGATACCACGACGATGCAGCTCATCGATAAGCTCAAAGGCCTCGGAACGCAGCTCGCGCTCCCCCGGATGCAGCAACGTGCCGTCCAAATCGCATGCAATCAGTTTGATTCCCTCAAGACCCATATGCTTCCCCCAAAGCCTCATATCAACAGCAAGACGGACCTTGATCGGTCGCCCCTCAAAGCCCGTCTTGCGCATACGCGCGCTTAGCCGCGCGCCTTTTTTACGATGGTAAAGTCGGGAGCCATGCTCACGACGACCTCCGCCGCACTCGACGCAAAGCGCCGGTCCGCATCGAGTTCACGGGTAACCAGCGAGAGCCGAACACCCTCGACACCCCGGAGCATGCGGCCCAAAACAGGCTGCACCGGCGTATACATGCGCACAGTATGCTCGTCCGAGTCGCCCCGGAAGAGCGGCGCATGCATGTTGCCGATCTCCCAGCACGAATGCGCGAGCGCAATCGGGTCCATGCGGTCAACTTCGACCAAATAAACCTCGGCGCTGCGCAAGCGCACGACAACCGCCACGGGCACCATGCCCGAACGGTCAATGGCGAGCACGTCGCCGTCGGCAAGACGACCGCCGTCGGCAGTATCCAGCCGAACATCGACCGTGCGCCCCAGCTCCGTCACGCCCACAAACGCGTATACATCAGCCTGGTCCCAATCGAGCAGCAGATCGTCAACTTCAAAGACGCCGCCCAACTTCCGGCGAAGCAGGAGTTCATAGGACGGATCGTTGAGATTTCCCAAGCATGTCGTCGAAACCAAGCGTTCAGGCATACTCTAACCCTCGACCTCGACGAGCTCGATATCAAAGTTGAGGTCCTTACCGGCCAGCTCGTGGTTGGCGTCGAGCGTCACGGCCTCGGGCGTTACATCGATGACCACGGCGGGGACGGGCATACCGCTCGGCGTGGACAAGAAGAGCTTCATGCCCTTCTCAATCTGCTCGATGTTGGGAACCTGTTCGGCCGGGAAGGTCAGAACCATCTCGGGATTGTGCTCGCCGTAGGCATCGGCAGCAGGAATGTGCACGGTCTTCTTCTCACCCACCTGCATGTCGACAACAGCGGCGTCGAAGCCCTTGATCATCTGGCCGGCGCCGCAGGTGAACTCCAGCGGCTCACCGCGATCGTAGGAGCTATCGAACTGCGTGCCGTCGTCGAGCGTGCCGCGATAATGAGTCTTGACCTTCTTGCCCTGGTTGGACATGGAAACCTCCGTGATAAGGGCGGCGCACAACACGGGCCGCCATGAACATATGGCGCTAACTATACCCTAGTCATACAATTTGAAGACAGTTTGCAAAGAAACGCTGCAACCGGAGGAACCATGGCATATCCCGTATTTGACCTACACTGCGACACCGCCGACCGAATCGGCTGGGCCACGCTCGATCTCGACCTGCGCTTTACCGCCGGCACCGACGGTTATTTCCCCGGCGACGAAACGCATCCGCAAGATTTCGACCTCATCGAGGGTAACGCCTGTGCCATCTCGCTCGCAAAGATCGGCAACACGCCGTGGGCACAGTGCTTCGCCACGTTTGTCCCCGACGAGATTCCCACCGCCCACGCCGCGCGCTTCCAGGCGCAGATCATGGCGCATATGAGCGGCCAGGCAATGCTCAACCACGACCGTATGGTCAACGTGCGCAGCGCCGCAGACATTCGCCCCGCGCTCAAGGACGGCAAGGTCGCTTGCATCCACACCATCGAAAACGCCACGTTCTTTGCCGAGGACCCCGCGCTGATCGAAGTGCTCAAGAGCTTGGGCGTGCTTATGTCGTCACTCAGCTGGAATGCGCAGGGGCCGCTCGCGAGCGGCCACGACACCCACGCCGGCCTCACCGGCGCCGGCCTAGAGGCACTTACGCAGATGGCGCACGCCGGCATGGTACTCGACGTCTCCCACCTCAACGATGAGTGCTTTGACGAGGTTGTCGCCCACGCCACGCGTCCCTTCGTCGCCAGCCACTCCAACTCCCGTGCGGTTTGCGGCGTCAAACGCAACCTTACCGACGACCAGTTCCGCACCATTCGCGACATGGGCGGTATCGTCGGCCTCAACTACTGCAGCGAGTTCCTTTCCAACGACGCAACCGACAAGACCGCCGCAGACGTCACCTTCGACCAGCTAGCGGCACATATCGAGCACTGGCTCGACCTGGGCGGCGAGGACGTCATCGCACTCGGCGGCGACTGGGACGGTGCCACGGTGCCCGCTTTCCTCTCCGATGCCAGCAAGATGCCCGAGTTCCAGAACATGCTTTCCAAGCATTTTGGCAAGACCGTGATGCAAAAGCTCTGCAGCGACAACGCGCTTGCCTTCTTTGAGCGTTATTAATTTCACATCCCTTGAGCAGGTCGGCATGCCGAACGGTTGACATGCCGGCCCGTCCCCAATCTGAAGGACCGCTTTTGACGCAGCAGTTTACGATTTCCGTATCCCGACCGCATGGGACGCCCATCCCCGTCGTCGTTACCAAAAAGCGCGTCAAGAACTTCAACCTACGCGTCACATCGAGCGGTGAGGTCCACGCCAGCGCACCGCTCGGCGCCAGTCGCGAGCGCATCGAAGCGTTTGTGAAGCGCAACAGCGCCTGGATTATCAGCCGGCTTGCCCAGCGCGAGCAACGTCAGGCGACGGCACGAGAGCCGCTCAGCCCCTCGTCCATCATTGCGCTTTGGGGCAAGCCCATCACGGTACAGGACGCACTCGATCACAACTTTGCATCACCCGCACCGCGGCCCAAGCAGGCCACCTTCGCAAGTTTTATGGGTGCCGACGAGCCAGACGAACGTCCGCAGGCCAAGTGGAATGCGACCCTCGACGGCTTAACGCCCAGTGAGATCCAAGCCCATATTGACCAGCTCTATACGTCCGAAGTCACATCGGCGCTGCGTGATATGGTGCACGCATACGAAATCGCAATGGGTGTCGCCGTTTCCCGCGTTTCCGTGCGCAGCATGAAAACGCGCTGGGGATCATGCACGCCCAAAACCGGCGCCATTCGCATCGCACGAGAACTTGCCGCCTACCCCGTCGAGTGCCTTGACATGGTTGTCGCCCACGAGCTCGTCCACCTGCTCGAGCCGAGCCACAATCATCGGTTTCACGCGCTGCTCGACACGTACTGCCCCAACAACAGGGCTCTGTCGCAGCGGCTCAAGCAGCCACCCATAGAGACGTATTAGAACCGGTTAGCGCACACGCTCGATCTCGACGCCACAGCTTGCCAAGGGCAGGCCAACAGGCGCCCACGGCTTATCGAGCTTGATGCGCACACCAAGCAGCGAGGGATAACGGCGCAGCAGCATCTGGGCCGTACCTTCAGCTGCCGCCTCGATGAGCTTAAACGTATGCTCGCGCAGATAGCCATCGACATCGTGGCACACCGAGCCGTAGTCAATCGAGGCGTCCAAGTTATCGTGCTCTCCCGCTGCACGCAGGTCAGCATAGAGTACCAAGGACACGATGAATTTCTGGCCCAGCGCGTTCTCTTCGGGATACACGCCGTGGTTAGCAAAAACCTCAAGACCTTCAACGGTGATGCGGTCGGCATGGCGCAGATCGTCATAGTTCACGTGGGGCACCGCCGTTGCGGTGGATATTTCGCCCCTTCCACGGCGGGCGAGCTCGGCGCCTTCAGTCTTGGTTGCATTCTCGGGCAGTTTCTTGTTGCTCATCGCGATCGTCTCCTTCGTTTAGAACCCCGACCGCGTAAACTAACTACACGCGAATCGACAGGTTCTTTTTATCATCGCTCCAGTTGCAAGCATTGCGCGCGGGGCATGCAAAGCAGGCGCGCGACGCTTTGTCGGCTGCATAGAGCAGGCGCTCGAGCGGTTGGCTGTTCACGCGCAGCTTTCGATGGCCCAGAATGGCCGTCTTAATGGCTGCGGCATCGGCCGGCTCAAACGCTACGTCATCGGGCATACCGCCGAGAATCGCATCAGCGACGCGTTCGCTTGCAACATCATGGGATATACCCGATTCATACTGTTCATCTTTGCCGATATCGTGAAGAAGTGCCGTGGCATAGATGACCTCTCGATCAAATCCGAGCTGCTCCTCAAGATTCTTGATCCACATAATGCGAGCGACATCGAGAAGATGGTCAATACCGTGGCGGCAGAAGATGCGCCCCGATTCCAACTGTGCAATGCTGCCCAGGTGCCGCCGGAACAGACCGTTGGCACAGATGTAATCAATGCGAGGCATGGCACCAAAAGGCGCCAGGCCCGAAGCCATAAAACCGCGACGCGGCGTTCCCTCGTCAGTATTCGATGTAAAGTCGTTGACGACTCTCATAGTTAGCGTCCCAGCATCCTAAAGAATCGCTCCTCGAGCGCCGGATCGGCCTCAAAGACGCCGCGACGAGCGAGCGTCACGGTCTTGGTGCCAGGCTTTTGCACGCCGCGCATGGTCATGCACATATGCTCAGCTTCCATGAGCACAATCGCTCCCTGGGGAGCGAGATACTCCATGAGGGCATCGGCAACTTGTGCGCACAACTGCTCCTGCAGCTGCAGACGACGGGCGTAGACCTCTACCGTGCGGGCAAGCTTAGAAAGCCCTGCGACACGGCCGTTGGGGATATAGCCAATGGCAGCCTTGCCGTAAAACGGCAGCAGATGATGCTCGCACAGCGAGTAAAACGTGATGTCGCGCTCGATAACCAAATCGTTCGAAGCGACGGCAAAGGTTTTGGACAGGTGCTCCTCGGCACTCTGGTCCATACCACCGGCGATCTCACCATACATACGGGCAACGCGCGCCGGGGTCTCCAGCAGGCCCTCACGAGTTGGGTCCTCGCCTATGCCCTCAAGCAACAGCTTAATGGCGGCCTCGACTTTTTCCTGATCGACCATCTGGGCCTCACTTTTCCGATTTTGCGTTCGCGCTATGGTACCACGCCCTTTGGCATCGGCCACAAGCTACATAGTATGGGTCGAATAGACCGGATCGTCCCGCCAAAGCTCCACAGCGTCGCAAAGCGCAACGCCCTCGCGCACAGCACGGGCGCGCGTGGCGTTCATATCAATCACGCGCTGATTGCTCGAGCCCCTAAAACGCAATGAGATATCGTACAGATCCTGAACAAACGGGCCATCCACCAACATATCGAGGCAGGCAAGGATACGGTCCGTCGCCTCGGTATGGTGACGACCACCCGGCATAAGCTCCTCGAGCACGTCGCCGGTAAAGCACCAAATGGTCTTGCCCGACCCCGCGGGATAGGCCGCACGCACGCGTTCGATAAAGTCAACAAGCCCCGCCTGATTCTCGGGCTCCATAGGCTCGCCGCCCAGAATCGTCAGGCCATCGATAAAGGGATGGTCGAGGCTCTCGATAATCTTGTCCTCGACGGCACGATCGAACGGCTCACCCGCAGCAAAGTCCCACGCGACAGAGTTAAAGCAGTTCTTGCACCCACGACGGCACCCGCTCACAAACAGAGAAGTACGAACGCCTTCCCCATCAGCAATGTCGAAATACTTAATGTTCGCGTAATTCATAGGTAACTCTCCCGGGAGGCCGGGACATATCATCCCGTCCTCAAACATTCTCGGCCTTCGGCCTGCGAAACTGCGGGCGGGACGATATGTCCCGGCCTCATGCAAAGGGTAACTCAATGAACGAAGCGAACATCGAGTATAGGGTTCGAGGTCCAATAAAAACCTTGTTGCAACTCAACCGCCATCGCAAGCAAAGCGTTGTTGCAAGTCAACTCATTTCCGCTTAGAACTTCGAGGAGTGAGCAGACCGCATGCCGTATCTCAGCTACGTCAACTTGGCTGAGCCGAGAGGGCCGCTTGGGCTTTTGCTCGATATGAGTTCCGCACGCAAAGAAGGCCACTTAATGTGGCCTTCGTCTTGCGCAGGACTGTCCGAAATAGCGAGCAAATGCCCAAGCGGCCCTCCCGGCTCAGCCCCGGAGCGGTATTAGAGATGCAGCACGCGGTCGCGGATCTCCTCGGTTCGGCCCTGGTTCCAGAACTGGGTACCGATGTAGCCGCACGTGCGACGGGCAACATTCATCTTCTCCTGATCGCGGTTGCCGCAGTTAGGGCACTCCCACACCAGCTTGCCGTCATCCTCGACAATCTTGATCTCACCGTCGTAGCCGCACACCTGGCAGTAGTCGCTCTTGGTGTTGAGCTCGGCGTACATGATGTTGTCGTAGATGTACTGCATCACGCGAATGACAGCCTTGAGGTTGTCCTGCATGTTGGGAACCTCGACGTAGGAGATGGCACCGCCCGGCGAAAGCTGCTGGAACATGCCCTCAAACTTAAGCTTATCGAAGGCGTCGATCTCCTCGGACACGTGGACGTGGTAGCTGTTGGTGATGTAGCCCTTGTCCGTCACGCCCGGGATGATGCCAAAACGACGCTGCAGGCACTTGGCGAACTTTGAGGTCGTCGACGCCAGCGGGGTAGCGTACAGCGAGAAGTCAATATCGCTTTCGGCCGTCCCCGCGGCGCACTTGTCGTTCCCGCGCGGCATGACGGCCATGGCAAACGGCGTGCCCTCC
>RPYR01000210.1 GCA_008671285.1 Collinsella aerofaciens
CGACGGCACCTACTCCTACACGACCGCTCAGGGCAAAACCAAGAGTGGGCACTTTACCGTCGACAATGAAGTCGTGGCGGCTGCGCGGTGGCTCCACGACAACGCAAAATCAGGAAGCATCAAAGCCGCTCCGCACCGCGCGCGGCGCTATTTAGGAACCGTATCGGGCGGCAGCAAGCGTCAAGACATGCTCTACGTGCTCCCGGCCGTCTCCGCATCCTTCCAAAAACAGTCAGCCAACGCCGCCATCACGAGCGAAAACGATACCTACAGGCTCGACGGAGCGAGGTTCGACATCTATGAGAGCGCCGGCGACAAGCGTGTCGGCAGCATCCAGATGGACAGCAGCGGTCGCGCACAGGCGACACTTTTGCCCAATACGGCATATTATCTGGTCGAAACCAAAGCTCCAGCGGGTTATATCCCCAGGAGTGACCGCATCGCCTTTTCCACCGGCAATGACGGCGGGAATGTCGTCATCGATGAGCAGCCCGGTACCATTACCCTGCGCATCGCAAAGGTCGATGCCGCGACAGGGGCAGGTCCTCAAGTCGGCGCGTCACTTGCCGGCGCTGAGTTCACCTGCGTCTCACAGTCTACCCCGGGCTGGTCGCACACCCTCACGACGGATGAGGACGGCCGGGCAACACTTACCGACATCCCCCTGGGCACCTTTACCATCTATGAGTCAAGAGCTCCCGAGGGCTATCTGCCCTCCGATGAAACCTGGAGCTACACCATCGGTGCCGATCAGCTCGGAGACGCGGGCGTCGTTGAGCTCGAGCGCCGCATCCCCAACATCCCCATCGCTTTTGACCTGGAAATTTCAATGTTCAAGGACTGCGGTAATAGTGACGAATCTGGTGTAGAGCAGCCGGCGGAAAGCGTGGTCTTTGAAGTGGTAAGCAACACTTCGCAGCAAGTTGTTGGAACGCTGACCACCAATATCTACGGTTTCGCATCGACCAAAGACCAGGCTGGAGCATGGTTTGGCGCAGGAAAGCGCCCCGATGGCGTCAGCGGAACCATACCGTATGACCGTGCCGGCTACACCATTCGTGAGGTTGTCGACACTGTGCCCGACGGCTTTAAGCAGGCAGGGGAATGGACTATCACGGCAGAGCAGATCACGGACGGCGCAGAGCTTCAGTACATCGTAGACAACCACGCCCTGTCGACACATCTTCAAATCGTGAAGCGCGATGCTCAGACCGGCAACGCTGTACCACGTGCCGGGTTCACCTTTCAGTTGCTCAATGGCGACCGTGAGCCCATCTCGCAAACATCCTGGCATCCCGCCCATACCGTTATGAATACCTTTGCGACCGATGAAACCGGTACCGTCACCCTGCCCGAATCGCTTAACCCGGGCACGTATTACATACGAGAGACTTCCGCCAAGGAACCGTATCTTGTTGATGAAGATCTGGAGATAACGATTCCCGCCGACATGAACTTAACGCCCGTCGCGGTCGCCTCGTTTTACGACGACGCGGCAACAGGAAGCATCGAGATCGTCAAGAACGATGCCGTAGGTGGGCGCGCCCTTGCCGGTGCTGTTTTTGATATCCGTGCCGTGGGCGATATCGTGCGCCCCGACGGCAGCATTGCTGCCCTGGACGGCGAGACTGTCGCCACCATCACGACCGACGAACGGGGATTTGCGTGCGCAAATCATCTTTCGCTGGGGTGCGGAACCGCCACCTATGAGGTAATCGAGGTGCAGGCACCCGAAGGTTACCTGCTCGACCAAAGCGTCCACACCGTCGAGCTGTCGTATGCCGGTCAGGAAACACCCGTGATCGATGCGCACCTCGACGTTTCTAACGACTACACCAAAATCGACATCTCCAAAGTCGATTTGACCGGCAAACAAGAAGTAGATGGCGCCCGGCTCTCCCTCCACGGTGCCGACGGAACCGAAATAGACGCTTGGACCTCCTCTGACAAACCGCATCGCATCGAGCATCTTTTGCCCGGCACCTACACCCTGCGCGAAGTGATGCCCCCGCGCACTTACGACCTTGCCGAAGACATGACGTTTGAAATTAAGGCCACAGGAGAAGTGCAGACGGTAGCCATGAAGGACGCACCCATCGAGATCGAGGGCAAAGTCGACAAGCGGCAAGAGATCGCCCGCCCTATCGGTAAGGGTCTCGTCGCCAACGGCGATGGCAAAAACCGAGCCGTGGCACAATCCGATGCGGACGGCTCCTTCTCTTATACGCTCGATGCTAAAAATGAGTCGAATACCTGGGTTGATGAATTCACCATCACTGACGATCTCGAATGCGCCAAGGAAGGCACTGCCAAACTCATCGCCATCGAAACCCCTGTCGCGACCGGGGACATCGACGGTCTTTGCAACGTGTGGTATCGAACGTCTCCAGTGGGAAGTATCGATACGGGCGAACAGACCAATGCAACGCTCAGCGACGGGCATGACAACCCCTGGCTCGAAACGGACGAGGTCAAAAAGCTCCTAGGTGACGATTTGCGCATGGTCGATTACGGCGATTGGCATCTTTGGAAAGCCGATATCCCAACAACGGAGTCGGTCACCCTCGAGGCAAAAGAGCTCGCTCTTTTGGACGATACCGCCGTCACGGGCATTCGTCTTGAGTACGGGGTCGTATCGGCCGACTTCACGACAAGAGGCGCTGCAGAATCTTGGACCCGCGAGGACCTCAAAGACGAGCATGACGACCTTGATGATGTGAGCGCCGTCCTTGACTCGGATATTCACGGTGCCGTCATCCATATGCAGGCCGCGTCGTCTTACACGCCTCAGACCGCACTCGCCAACAGCGCTCGCGTTGACCTCTGTCGCAATGGCGGCGGTAGCAACCTTGAATCACATGACGAGGATCGCGTCATCCAGCGATGCGCCATGCCGCAAGATTTACCGGCAACGGGCTCCCTTCCCATTGCCGCCTGCCTCACCGCCTTCGTGACCTCCGGCGCCGCGGCAATCTGGTTTGCCCATCTAAAGCTGGCGTCAAAACGTCGCTGACGCAATAAAAAAGAGGCGAGCCCGTCTCCCGGCTCGCCTCTTATTCGTTCGTGGCGAAATGGCTATTCCCCAGATGCAGACCCACCGTCGATGAGCGCTTGATCGGACTCGGAGATGCCATCGGCTCCCAAACTCTGCTCGTGCTCCACTTCTTCGCTAATCGTGGACTCAGGCGTTGAGCCTTTAACGCCCACGATATACGCGGCCCCGAAACCAAGGACAATGGCGATCAGGGCCAAGATGAGATAGACGGGCCAGTGGCGCTTGATGTACGAAAACACGCAGACTCCTTATAGGTCAACCTACGAACGACGAATGACCTCGGTCACGACCTCGGACACCGTAGCGATATTTGTCGGATTGACGTTGTACGGCAGATCGTCCTCAGTGTGAGCGCATGCCAAACGTGGGCCGTCGACGCCGGCAATGGTAAGGGCGCGTCGGCTTGCCTCGAGAGCAGCATAGGCATCGGTCTTGGCATAGGGCATCTCAAATGCACCGCAATCGACATGGAACGACTTGCACACCTTGTTGACCAAGTTCATGATGCGTCGGTCACCCTTGAGCAGCTGCTGCTCGCCCTCGACCGTCACGACCGAAAGCCTACCGGCACCAATGGACTCAAGGTTGATAAAGAACACGCCACGGAGCTTGTCGCGATGCGCGGCCAGGAACGCCTTCATGCCGGCGCCGTCGCAATCGGAAGCGCCTGTAGCCACAAACCAGATGTCGTGGCCAAGCAGCTCGTCATCGCCCATGGAGGCAACGGCAGCGAGCATATCCTCGGCGGAAGCTCCATCGGAAGACGTGGCACCGCCCTTCCAGCCGTCGTCGTCATCCTCGAAGTTATCCCACGAGCCGATACCGCGACCAGACTTCTTGGCGTCGTAATCATCCTCGACACCAAGCCAATCGCTCATGCTGTCCTGCTCGTTTTTCTTTTTGCGACCGAACAGACCGCCCAAGCCGCGCTTTTGCGGCTTGGCGGCCGGAGCGGCAGGAGCCGAGATAGTCTCAAGCGGCTGAACATCCGAGCTGACCGGCATGGGGGGAACAACCGGAGCCGATGTGGGCTCGGGCCCCTGTGCCGTCGCGAAGGGATCGTTAACCTGAGCCGAAGGGTCGGGAAGGTCGAACAGCGAGGTGCGCGAGGCGACATTGGCCTGCTGCATCGAAGGCATCGAGGGATCGGGGACCGAGGCCAGCGGAGACGCAGAGGGCATGGGAGCCGGCGCGGATGCCGGGTCGGGAACGTTCATGTTCGGGCGCGGCGACGCCTGAGACGAGATTTGAGCCATCAGAGCATCGACCGTCTCGGCCTGCGACGGAGCAGCATTGGCAACCGTGGCGCCGGGATCACTCGGCGCGGGCATGGTGAAGATCTGCGTAGAGTAGGGCCTCGACTCATCCGCCTGCGGAGCTTCGGGGGCCACGGGCTCAGGCTCTTGCTCGGAGCTGTCCGCAGCGACCTGTTCCGCCACAGATTGATCCTCGACCGTATCGGGCGCAGCGGGCTCGTCCTCGACAGGAGCGGAAAGGAGCTCGGCGATAGCGGTGCCCTGCTTCTCAAACGTCATCGTGGCATCAAACGACACAGTGCTGTCGACCGGCTGTTGGGTTTCGAAAGTCGCCGTCTCCCCGGCAACATCCGCAGGCGAAGGCTGCGGCGCCTCGAAAGACGTCGTGGCGTCGGCAACATCAACAGATACCGGCTGCTCGGCGTCGTTTTGCTCAAATTCCTGTGCCGCGCGCTCGCGCTCGGCCTCGGCCGCCTGTTGCTGGGCTGCAGCCTCGCGCTCGGCTGCCTCGCGGGCAGCGGCGCGCTTTTCCTCAAAGTCGTCAACGAGTTTCTTGCCCTTTTCGAATGCCCCCTTAAAGAAATGGGAGGCGCTGGCACCGATCGAAGAAAACGCGGAAGCGATATCGGCATGGGGCGTCGTCACCGGAAGCTCGGCAGAAAAATCGGTGTCGCTCTCGTAGGACACACGCTGCGGATACGCATCGTAGTCGTCCTCGGTATTATCGAGCTCCTCGGGCGCCGGGGCAGGCGCCATGACGTCCAGACCGGCTGCGGGATCGATAGCAGTCTCCGCATCGGCTTCCGTCTCGACGGCATTGGCCTCATCGGGCTGCGCAGCCACGACCGGATCGGGCTGGGGCGCGGGCTCGAACGTCGGCTCCTCGCCCTCTTCGTAATCGAGCGTACAGGACTCGGGAAGCATTCCCAGGGCACGGATGGCATCCGAGCCAAACCGGATGTTGCCGGCGGCATTGCGATAAAGCTTGGGCTCGGGCTCGGCCTGCTCGGCCGCGGCAGGCTCCTCTGCCGACTCGGCAGCGGACTCGTCTGCAACGGGCTCCTCGGCCGACTCGGCAGCGGACTCGTCTGCAACGGGCTCCTCGGCCGGAATATCTTGGACCTGGGACTCGGGTGCAATGACGCCAATCAGGGTCTCGTCGGCAGAAGCACCTTCGAATCCATCGATTTGCTCATCAAAAGCCTCGCCCTGCTCACCCTCGGGAGCGACCGGCTGGCCATACTCATCCTCGGTATAGGCAGGCTCTTCGTACTCGATGGTATTGCCGTAATCATTTTGCTGCTGGGCTGCGGCGTACTCGGCTGCCGCGCGCGCCATCTCCTCGGCGCGACGCTTCTGCTCGCCAAAATACGTGTCAAACGGAATATCGTCAGGGAACTCGTTCTCGCCCTGATAGGGGGCGACGTTATCCATGACACCCAGCATGGCGGCAACAGAGGACTTGTTGCAAACCGAGCCGGACGTGTAGGGAAGGACAAAACGATTGGAAATGATATTGGCGGCATTGGCGAGCGCCACGAGGGAGGCAAGGATCGCGACAATCCACAGCAGGACCTTCAACGCGCCGGGAAGCGGCAAGATGCGCAGGATGGCAATAGCCGCGGGAGCAATCGTGGCAATCGGGAGCAATTTGGCGATCAGCGCTCGGTACGGCGCATAGGGCTCGCGAGCGAGCAGTTCGGCGCGCGGGGAGTCATAGTGCGCGACGACGACAACCGGGCGATTGCGCGGAGAGGCAAGCGGACCAGAGGCCTTGTGATAGGCGATGACATTTTGGCTCACGCCCGTCTTGCCCAGGCGCGAGATCACGGGGCGCCCGGTTCGCTCGAGCACATAGAGCACGGCTCCGACAATGGCCAACAGGGTGCCGACTAAGCCGATACCGCCACCGATGCCCATAAGCAGGGCACCGGCAAATGCCAGAATGCCCGTAACGGCAAACGCCATCCTGCTCGGCGCGGGAGCATTAAACTCCTGCACCTCGGGATCAAAGCCGTGGTTGCGGAAAATTTGAGCGATATCCTCGGCAGCCAAGCGCTCTTCTTCGCTGCATGCCGGCGTAATGCCGGTGTTCTGCAGCAGGTGGTTAATATAGTTCTGGGTGTTCGCCATGTGCGCTCCACATCCATAATCCGACAAATAGGCCCAATGTATGCACATTAGAACCGTATATAGTCGAAAGTATACCCCGAGCGAGCGCAAACGACCGAATACGGGCCATCTTAACGCCCCGAGCGGACAAGGATATAGCCTAATCTCCATATCGGACTAAAATCATGGCAGCAAACCACCTTCTCATGCGAGGACGCTATGACGGCAAGCGACGCGACCGCGACAATTAAAAAGGGAAGTTCGGAGCCCGGTTTCGATAAAACGGCTCAGCGCATCCTCAATCTTTTCTTTGTGCTCAACAGCTCCCCCGAACCGCTGACGACCGAGCAGATCGTCTTGGATTCTGACCTGGGATATGGCTCGGGCAACATCGACTCGGATAAGCGCAAGTTTCGACGCGATCGTGACAAGCTGCTCGAACGCGGCATCTTAATCAAGGAGGTTCGCCCCACCGGCGCGCAGGAGACCGAGGAAAGCTCGTGGACAATCGACCGCGAGCACACGTTTGCGGCAGGCGGCCTCATTACCGCAGACGACGCCGATATCCTGCTCAACGCCATCGACCAGACACTAGCGGCCGGCTCATCCACTTTTGCCGCACCGCTTGCCGATATTCGCTCCAAGATTGCCTATCTCACCGGTAGGACGACGGTGGACGAAGCACCAATCCGCCGCTCTCCCACCGTCGATGCGGTATGGAGCGCCTTTGCCGAGCGATGCGCGCTGCGATTTTTATATCAGAACGGACGCGGCGAGCAGAAAGAACGTACCGTCTGTGTCTACGGCATGTTCGAACGCGAGGGCGTGGCGTACTTCTGCGGCCTCGACAATGTCACCGACGACATCAGGACATTCCGCTGCGACCGTATCGTTCGCGCATGGCGTCCTTCGAAGGCCTACGCCATCCCTGCGGACTTCAATCTCAACGACTATCTGTTCTTTGAATTCGATTTCGCCGACCGACCGCCCGTTGCAGCCACGTTCTCGTTCGGTCCTCAGACGCAGATCGATATGATCAACGGCCTCACGCGCGGGCGAGGTGAGCTCGCACCCACCGATGCGGGATGGACCTGGCCCGTTGCCGTGCGTGCCCTTGAAGCCGCCGCCTCATTTTGCATGGCCCACGCCATGGACGGCATGAGGCCCATGGCCCCCAAATCGCTCAAGCAGGCGTGGAACCACCTCATAGAAAGGACGGTGCACGAGCATGCCCGTGCGTAAACTCACCAGCGAGCAGAGACTCTCGCGCGCCATCGACATCATGGAGGCCCTCTACGCCGCCGGCGATGGCGGCATGACACGAACCGAGATTTGCAGCCGCTTTGACATCACGGGGGCGTCGCTCGACGAGATTCTCGAGATCGTCTCGACGCTCGCGGACCGAGAATCGGGCGCGCGCATCATCTGCGAATGCCGCGGCGAGCGCGTGGCCCTCACTGGTGACGCCGGGCGCGTGCTACCGTTGCGCCTGAGTGCCGCCGAGGGCGCCGTGCTCAACCATGAACTTGAATCGTTGGGGATCGAGCCGCAGACGGCAGCTCGGATTCGACATGCCCTTCTGCCCGAAGAGCTCGGCTATAACCAGCGCGTCTTTGACACCGTCAACCACGGGTCGCACTGGCAGCAGCTGAGCTGCGCCATTCAGGACGGTGTTCGTTGCCGCATCTCGTATCGCTCGATGGACGATGCGCGGCCACGCGAGCGTCTGGTCGACCCCTTGCGCATTACGGCAAACGGCGACCAAACATACCTGATTGCCTGGGACATCGCGATCGATGAGCAGCGCACCTATCGCATGGATAAAATCGAGGGACTCACCTTGACGGAAGACTCCGTCGTGCCTCACACACCGGGCGTCGCATCCCTCCACGATTCCCTTGCCCGGACGCAGCGTAGCGCAAAGCTCTTGATGCCATTCGATATGGCGGAGCATCTGGACTGGGCCGGCATCACCCTAATCGAGCGCAGCGGGGCAGACATGGCAACGGTAACCGTGCATTACGGCTCCGAGCGTTGGCTACTGAGCCAGGTAATCGCAGCGGGCGGAGCCATCCGCATCTTGGATGACCCCGCCCTGTCAAAGCGTCTGTGCGATATGGCAAAAACCCTCGTCTGTCCGCTTTAGCGCCGCCGCTCGTGACGTGCGCGCCACAGTTGCAGATAGTGACCGATCTGCGCCGATTCGATGCGCTGGTAGGAGCTCGTGGGCAGCGACGTTAAGAACTTCTTTCCGTAGCCCTTCGTCACCAGGCGCGGGTCGGCCAGAATCAGCACGCCGCAATCGGTCGACGAGCGGATAAGGCGGCCGGCCGCCTGCTTAACCTCGAGCACCGCCTCGGGCAGCGAATAGCGCGCCCAAGCGCGGTCTTCGCGCAGGTTGCGCTCGCACGAGAGCGGGTCCGTGGGGCTCGAGAACGGCAGCTTGGGAATGATGACGCAACGCAGCGTCTCGCCGCTGGCGTCAAACCCCTCCCAGAAGGCCTTAAGCGCAAAAAGCGACGAGGTCGGCTCGTTGATAAACCGGTCGCGCAGGCGACGAGGAGATGAGTTGCGCTGCTGGCAGTCGAGCTCCAGACCCGCACGGGCCATCTTGGGCTCAACGCGGGCGTACAGGTCTTCCATGTCGCGCCGATTGGTGAACAGTGTGAGCACCGATCCGCCCATGGCAAGATGGGCGTCGACCAGCACGCGCTCGAGCGCCGTAAGATAGCTCTCGCGATCGCGCGGATCGGGGATATCGCCCGCAACGACTACAGCCATGTTCGAATCGAAGTCGTAGCTCGAGTCCAAGTGCAGCGATGAGGATGTTGAAGCACCGATGCGATCGAGGCCGACCGCATGGTTAAAGTGTTCAAAGCTTTTGGACACCGTCATAGTCGCCGAGGCAAAGATAGCCGTGTGAACCTCGGGCAGCCACTCGGTTGCCAAGGCCTCGCCAATGTCGATGCGCTCTGCGGTCATCGACTCTCCGCCGGCACGCAGCCTGCGATTGACCTGCAGCGAATACACGTAGTGTTCATCGGTGCCATCAATGATGAGTTTGAGGTTCTCGACCAGCTCGTGCAGGCGACGCGAGATATCACCCAGGTCAACAACAACCTCGGGCTTGTCGGCGGCGACGGCTTGCACCAGCGCGTCGACGCTCTTGTCAGCCTGTTCCAATGCATCGATGGCAGCGTAGGCCGACTGTAAGAAATCATGCCAGTCGTCAGATTCGCGCAGCTCGGGGCCAATCCATAGATTGGCATTGTCATAACCCCCACGCGCACGGCGGCCGAGCTCGCGAACGCCATCGAACACGTCGGCGATTGCCATGCTCGCGCGCGCAACCGTCGACGTCGCCTTGGCAGTAAGGCCCAGATAGAGCGTAGAGCCCTCGGAGGTTGCCAAATCACGGGAAACCTGGCTTAGCGCGCCGGCGCTCGAGCCACCCAGGCGCTCAAACAGAACGCGTGATTCGTCCGCCGACACCACGCGCGCCCACTGGCGGCGCGCCTCGCGCTCGATGGAATGGGCCTCGTCGATTACCCAATGACGAATCGGAGGTAAAATCCTGCCCTCGGCCGCGACATTGCGGAACAGCAGGGAATGGTTGGTGACCACCACATCGGCATGCGCCGCACGACGGCGAGCGCCGTGGACCAAACATTTATCAGGGAAAAACGGGCAGAGGCGACGAGCACACTCGCGCGAGGCCGTCGTAAAGTCGGGACGGTTGACGCTGCGCCACCGAATGCCGAGCGAGTCGAGGTCGCCATCGGCTGATTGGCAGACGTACGCCATAATGACCGCGACCGCCGTGAGCGTGTCCGCCGGATCGCGCTTGGTGGTAATCTCGACCTGGCCGCGGCTCATGCGCTCAAGCTTGCGCAGGCATGGATAGTGGTCATATCCCTTGAGAGCGCAAAATGACAGACCACCGTCCAGTTGCTCGGCAAGTTTTGGCAGCTCATGGTACATGAGCTGGTCGGCAAGATTGTTCGATTTGGTCGCAATACCAACCGTGATGTTGTTACGGCGTGCTGCCTCGGCAAAAGGCACCAGATAGGCCATCGATTTGCCGACGCCCGTGCCCGCCTCAATTACGCGATGTGTGCCCGTGACCAGCGCATCGCGGACCTCGAGCGCCATCGCGATCTGCTCATCACGCGGCTCGTAAGTGGGATACATGCGATTGACCAGGCCACCCGGCGCATAGTCTGCCTCAATCTCCTCACGACTCGGCATCTTGAGGACCGGCAGTTCGTCGGCGTCCACCCGATCGTCGGCGCGATCGGCCTTGAGAACGTCAGCACGAGCGGCGCTGAGAGAGAAGATAGAACCAGGGTTCTGCCCCGCCAAGAATGAGAAGATAGGACGATAGGACCAAGGCACATCCGGATGCATGTCGGCTAGGCGCGCCATGAGGCCCTGGGGCAAGTCGGTGAGCGCCACGAGCAACACACGCCATACGCCACACAGGGCGTCGACGTCGGCATTGGCACGGTGTGATACCGAGTCACAGCCAAACAGATCGGCCATAAAAGACAGCTTGTGCGAGGCCAGGCGCGGAAGCGCGATGCGCGACAGCGCCAGCGAATCGATCCAAATATCGCTCACGTTGACGCCGCCTTTGACCGACTCGATAAACGAGCGATCGAACGTGGCGTTATGTGCGATCACCGGGCAACCACCGACAAAATCGGCGAGAGCGGCGACGGCCTCAGCGGCCGACGGGGCATCTGCCACATCGGCATTTGTAATGCTCGTGAGCTCGGTAATCTCGGCGGGAATTAGCTGCTTGGGATGCACGAAGGTATCGAAGCGGTCGACGATCTCGCGGCCCGAAAGACGGGCCGCCGAGATCTCGATCAGCTCGTTGTCCTGCACCGAAAGACCTGTGGTCTCGGTATCGAGGACAATCACATCTTCCTCGATAAGGCCGAAGGACTGCGTTTTGGCGCGTTCGGCAAGCGTGGCATAGGAGTCGATGACAAACTGCGGCGTTCCTGACGAAACCGCGTCCTCGATTAGCATGCAATGCCCGCTCGACGAAGGCCCATACGGATCAGGCTGTCACAGACCTGCGGGAACGTCATGTCGTCTGTGTGGCGAATCTCATCCGGATACAGCGACGTATCGGTCATGCCGGGAATGGTGTTGGTCTCGAGGATGACGGGGCCGTCCTCGCTCACGATAAAATCGCTGCGCGAGATGCCCAGGCAACCGAGGGCCTTGTGAGCAGCACAGGCAAGCTCCTGAGCGCGAGCGTAATTCTCGGGTGAAATCTGCGCCGGAATACGATGGATGTCCGTAGGGTCGACATACTTCACGTCCAGATCGTAGAACTCACAGTCCTCGGGCTTGCGAATCTCGACAATCGGCAGGGCGCGCACGTCGTCCTCGCCGTACACGCCGACGGTGATCTCGGTACCCTCGATGCACTTCTCGACCAGCACTTTGTCGCCGTACTCAAACGCCTTGGCAATTGCCGCGGGCAGCTCGGAGGGCTCATGGACCAGGGAAATGCCATAGCTGGAACCGTTGACGGCCGGCTTCACAAAGCAGCGCTCGCCACAGACCTCGACGATATGATCGATATCGACTTCATCGCCCACCTCGAGCGCAAGGCCGGGGGCAATGGGGATGCCCGCCTTGGCGTATAAGAGCTTAGAGACCTCCTTGTCGGCACCGCAGGCGCTGGCAAGCACGCCCGAGGCCGTGTAGGGGATACTCAGGGTCTCCATGGCACCCTGCATGGCGCCATCCTCGCCGCCGGCACCGTGCATGGCGATAAACGCCACGTCAAAGCCGCCGGTCGCCATGGCTACCATAAAATCATCAGCGGCCGTGTCGAGCAGCTCCACCGAGGTGTAGCCGGCTTCCTTCAGTGCCACCACAACGTTCTTTCCCGAATTGAGCGAGATCTCGCGCTCGGCGGAATGACCGCCCGCCAAGACCGCTACGTGCATGTTCTCTAGGCTTTTACCCGGCATGGGCAGACTCCTCCTCTATAATTTCTGCAGCTGATACCATATTGTAGCGATACCCTCTACGTTTCCCCAAAATCGAAAGGCTTCCATGAATCCCAGGACTAAATCTCAGGACATTCGCGACTTGAGCCAAAACGATATTCGCGAGCTCGTGGCCGAACTTGGCCAGCCAGCCTTCCGCGCGAAGCAGCTCATCGAATGGGTCTTTGAGAAGAACGTTTGTTCGTTTGACGATATGACCAACCTTCCCAAGGCTTTCCGCGAGCAGCTTAAAGAGGCTTTTGCCTTTGACACGCCGACTGAACTAACCAAGCAGGTTTCCAAAGATGGCTCTCGCAAGTATCTGCTCGAGTACCACGACGGCGTTTCCGTCGAGACTGTCGGTATGCCCCGTCGTAACAAGCTTTCCGTCTGCGTTTCCACCCAGGCTGGCTGTGGCATGGGCTGCGCCTTTTGCGCTACCGGTCTCAACGGCCTCAAGCGCTCTCTGACCGCTCAAGAGATCGTCGACCAGGTACTTCATGTATCCAACGACTTTGGCGAGCGCGTCACGAGCGTTGTCTTCATGGGCCAGGGCGAGCCGTTTGCCAACTACGACGAGGTTCTCAAGGCGTTGCGAATCCTCAACGACCCCGATGGCATCGGTATCGGTGCTCGTCACCTCACCGTCTCTACCAGCGGCGTTATTCCCGGTATTCGCAAATTTGCCGACATTCCCGAGCAGTTCACGCTTGCCGTTTCCCTGCATTCCGCCATCCAGTCGACGCGCAATAAGCTCATGCCCGGTGTTAAGAAGTACACGCTGCTTCGCCTTCACGAAGCGCTTCAGCTCTACACCGAGAAGACCGGCCGCCGCCCGACCTATGAGTATGCCATGATCGAAGGCGTCAACGATACGAATCCCGAAATGCAGGCGCTCTGCGACTTCTGCGAGGGAACGCTGTGCCACGTTAACCTCATTCAGCTTAACGACATCGAGGGTAGCCCGCTCAAGCCGTCGCCGATTCATAAGGTTGAGGATCTTCAGCGTCGTCTTGAGTCCCGTGGCATCGAGACCACGATTCGTAACTCCCGTGGCAACGATATTGACGCCGCTTGCGGACAGCTGAAGCAGCGCTTCAAAGTTCAGAAGAACGCATAGGGGAGTCGCATCCCAAAACGTTTCATGTGAAACATCGAACGACCCCGGTTGCAGGATATGCAACCGGGGTCGTTTCATTTATTGACCTTAATTTTGAATCAGCTGCTACTGGTCCCATTTTTACGGCCAAAATAAGGGGTCCTTGTCTCGTGAATCAGACAAGGACCCATCACAATATGCTAAGTAATCGTTAGGTACCTAATAGCCTACATTTTCCCATTGGTTGCTGACCCAACCCTGATTAATCTTGGGATTCTTCGTTACCTGAGCAGTACGCATTGCAACATCTTCTGTCATAACATCCATTTTCTTCTTGGATGTATCGATAATATCTTGCGCACTACGAAGCAAACGACCTCGAAGTTCATCGTCTGACGCGATCTTATAGCCAGCAAAGGCACCAGCCGCGACAGTCGTCGCCAATGCAATCGCAGCTATAATCTTATTCCTCATCTTGGCCTCCTTGATCAAACTGAATCATTTCGCCAAGAATACGAGAGAGCTCTTCCTCGTCTTTAAACTCAATCTCAATCTTATTCTTTCCACGCGAGCTCTTCACACGCACGTTGGTATTAAAAACCTGACGAAGCACGCGGGCTGCCTTTTTAAAAGACTGAGGGGTTGCAGGCCTCGGCGTCTTAGGTGTCTCTCCGGCAGAAAACAACGGAGCAAGATTTTCTGTCGCTCTTACGGAAAGGCCCTCTGCAACAACCTTCTCTGCAAGTCGAATTCGAGCATCCTCATAGGGAACTGCAAGAATCGCACGTGCATGACCAGCAGTAAGTTTACCCTCAAAAATCATCTGCTGAACTACTTCGGGGAGATCGAGAAGACGCAGTGAGTTTGTAATTGCAGAGCGTGACTTGCTTACTGCCTTCGACAATGCCTCCTGGGTCATACCGCTGGCATCGATGAGCTGTCGATAGCCCTTAGCCTCTTCGACGGGATTCAGATCTGAACGTTGAAGGTTTTCGATAAGAGCAAGAGCCAGCATCTCTTCATCATTTACCTCTTTAATGATGACTGGCAATTCTTCTAGGCCAGCAAGCTTTGACGCCTGGTAACGACGCTCACCAGCGATGATCTCATAGCCGTTTCCATGCTTGCGAACCAAAAGCGGCTGCAAAACGCCATGTTCTTGGATTGACTCGCTCAACTCGCGAAGTTCAGTTTCGTTAAAGTGAATTCGCGGCTGATTAGGGTTGGGAACGATATCCTCAATAGGTAGTTTTGTTTCAGATGGAGCATTTGAAGCCGATGCAGCCGAACCGCCGGTCTCATACTCGGCCTCTGAAACCAAAGCATTCAGTCCACGTCCCAATCCGCCACGTTTCTTTACACTAGGCACGCTTGATCACCTCTTTTGCAAGGTTCATATATGCTTTTGCACCCTTATTTTGAGGTGCATAGGTAATTACCGGTTCCCCAAAAGACGGAGCTTCGGAGATTTTAACCGTACGGGGGATTAGCGTCTTAAACGCCTTATCACCAAAGTACGATTGAACCTCCTCAACAACCTGATTCGATAGTGAAGTACGCGAGTCATACATGGTCATAAGCACACCATAGGTGTCTAAGCCCTTGTTCAGCCTTGATTTGACCATCTTCATTGACTCAAGCAGCTTCGTAACGCCCTCGAGTGCGTAATATTCGCACTGGATCGGAATCAAAACGCTGTCTGCTGCGGTCAAAGCGTTGATAGTAAGCAGGCCGAGCGAAGGAGGACAGTCAATGAAAATAAAATCGAACTCGTCCTGAATCGGCTCAAGCAAATCTTTGAGGCGGGTTTCACGTGCAATTGCGCTTACGAGCTCAATTTCGGCGCCTGCAAGCTGAATTGTAGCTGGAATTACGAATACCTTTTTGCAATTTGTATCAAGAACAAGTGATTCTGCCGGCACATCATTCAACAATGCATCATAGATGCAGTGATCAAGGTCTTCTTTTTCAATTCCGAATCCACTGGTGCTGTTTCCCTGCGGATCAAAATCGACAATCAGTGTCTTACGACCCTGCTCACCCAGTGCTGCTGCAAGGTTTACAGCCGTCGTTGACTTACCGACGCCGCCTTTTTGATTGATGATTGCAATGATACGCGTGTCTTTTGCGCTCTTTGAACGCTTAACGTCGCGAAATCCCACGGTCCCTCCTGGTGTGTATTAAAGCTGTCAAACGGAGGATGTTTCACGTGAAACATTCCGAATCGATATCAACCGCCATGTTTCACGTGAAACACTGCAAGTTGTTAGTATCCATTATGTTTCACGTGAAACATCTAGGCAAGCGGATTCTTCTTTGCCACGCCATTTGCACGAGGCAATGAAACGGATGCTGGATGACTCTTCTTAAGAACAATGAACTCCCTGTGACCCAAGCCTTCAGGCAAATCAATTGTGTCATTCAGAAGCAAAGTGAAGCCGCAAATCTTAGCTGCTGACATGCCGGAAGCAAGCTCCTCATCCGAAGGATTGCCCTTGGTTATAACAAATAGCCCTCCATCCTTCAGATACGGAGCCGCATACTCAACAAGAATCGGTAGAGGGGCCAGTGCGCGGGCGGTTACAACAGAGAACTGCTTCTTATGGCTCCGAGCATATTCTTCAAGACGATCATGAACCGCATGGGCATGTTTCAATCCAAGAGCATGGACAAAGGAATTTACCGCATCAACCTTCTTGCCAACAGAGTCAATATAAGTAGCTTTACGATGCGTGGTTATGGTTAATGGAATACCAGGGAAGCCCGCACCTGTTCCCATATCGAGCAAAGCTCCCTCAGGAGCCTTGTTGATATAGGGGAGCAAAACAAGTGAGTCGAGGATATGAAGTACTGCAGCATCTTCTACGTTAAGAATACGGGTGAGATTGGTTGTCTTATTTGTTTCTAGAACCAAATCCAAATGCTGAATACATTTCCTCAGCTCAACATCAGTTACGCTCAAGGAATACTCTTTGCAATAGAAAGCTAGACGACTCAACATCTCGTCAGCTTGCTGATCAGTAAGTACTAACAACGAAAGCTCCTTTCTGACAAAAATCAGCGTATCGAGAACTTTTGACAAAAAAAGGGGACGTGGAAACCACGTCCCCTTAGCATAAACTCGAGTAGATTATCGAGCAACAATCACCACATGGCGATCAGGGTCAGAACCCTCAGAATGAGTATCGACGGCATCATTGCCACGAAGTGCAATGTGAACCAGTCGACGCTCGTAGGCATTCATGGGCGGAAGCGAAACACTCTTATGAGTGCGAATGGCACGCTCGGCAGCAGACTGAGCCATGGAGGCAACCTTGTCCTGACGGCGGCTCTTGTATCCCTCGACGTCCACTACAACCGGATACCTAAAGCCAAGTTTGCGGCTCACCAGCAAAGAGAACATAACCTGAAGGGCATCAAGGGTGCGACCATGACGGCCAATGAGAACAGCAAGGTCGGGAGCCGTTACATCCAAAATCAGCTCACCTTCGTCGCCCTCATACTCATCGATAGGAGAGTTGGCGGCATCGAAGTGCGAAAGGATGGAACGCAGGATGGAAATAGCAACATCGGCAATGGTGTCGAGCTCCTCATCGGTCAGCTCTTCACCAGCCTTGTAGCGCTGTGCAATCTCGGGATAATCGCCCGCGACCTGCGGGGCAACCTCCTCAAGCATATCCTCGATGATCTCTTCAGACATAACGTACTCCAAAAGTTAGGTACCTAAATAAGACTGATATCCCACTACCTCTTCTTGTGCGGGCGCGGCTTCTTCTCTCGACGAGTGACCTCAACCTGCAGCGGAGCGTTCTTAAGACGCTCCTCCTCATCGGCCTTCGCCTTGTCGATGACCTTCTGCGTCACAAAAATCTGCTGGATAACCTGCCAAGCAGACGAGACGTCGTAGTACAGCAGAACACCAACGGGAAGGCTCCAGCCCATCCAAAGCATCATGACCGTCATGACAACGGCCATCATACGCATGCTCTGAGCCTGCTGGCCGGTCTGGTTGCGCGACATATAGAGCTGCGGAATCAGGGTCAGGACGGCGAACAGGATCAGGCAAACCAGCGCAGGCAGTGCAACCATAAAGCCATCGGCAAAGGAAGCACTCGGCGTGGTGGTCAGGTCGGGCAGGATGTTGAAGAACGAGAACGTGCCGTCGTTAAAGTACTGCGGCAGGTTGCGCAGCAATGTAAACAGGGCGAACAGGATAGGCATCTGAATCAGCAGCGGCAGACAGCCAGCCATGGGGTTGAACTTGTTCTCGCTGTAGAACTTCTGCATCTCCTCGGCCTGACGCTGGGGATCGTCGGCATAGCGCTCCTGGATCTCGAGCATCTTGGGCTGCAGCACCTGCATGCGAGCCGTCGACTTGGTCGAC
>RPYR01000044.1 GCA_008671285.1 Collinsella aerofaciens
AAGCCCCAGCAACCGGCCAGTGCCGCGTATACCTTGGCATAGTGGAACCAGCTGTTCTGGTACACATGGGTGGGGTTGGGGAGCGCCCACTCGGAACCTTGCGAAACGCCGAGGGCGATGGCGACGCAGTAGATGGTCATGGCCAGCGGAGCCACGCCAAAGATGATTGCCGCGCCCAGCTTGGTGCGGCGGCCGAACTCGTTGAGCACGATCAGACCAATAAAGACCATGGCCCAGCCGGCCCAGTGGATAAGGGTATCGCTACCCCAAACATCGAACAGCATGCTGCTCTCCTTTCACACGCCCGCGGCCCCTCTTCTGATCGCGGCAGTTTGGCTAAATGTCGTCAGTTCTGGGGCTTGCGCTCCGGATACTTGGCGGTATAGCCCTCGATGTGGAGCGTCGAGGCGATGATTTCCTTGACCGTCTCGTCGGGCACATCGGGGTGCGTGCGGATATACATCAACAACCCCATGATGAGGGTGTAGAACGTCTCGTAGACATGGTCGATGCACAGCTCGTGATGGGCGACAAAGTCCACCACGGTGGTGTCGCAGATATACTGCGCCACGCGCTGGACCACGTTGTGCAAAAAGCCGCCGTAGAGCGCGCCGCTGCTCGAGGTGAGCGTGCTCGGCAGCTCGTGGCCGCTCACGACCAGGTGCTTAAAGAGCGGGGCGACGGTGTCGAGTGCGCCTTCGATGTCGCCGACCGTGCGGCTGGCGTTCCACTGCTCGAGCTCGGAGATAAAACCGTCGATTGCCTCGTCCATGACGGCAGTGACGGCGGCGTCCATATCGGCGAAGTAGTGGTAGAACAACGAGCGCGTACAGCCGGCACGCTTGGTCACGGCCGATACCGAAAGATGCGACACGCCCAGCTCGGAGCTCACGGCGCGCACGGCGGCGAGAATCTCGCGACGGCGCTCGTCACCTGTCAGGCGCTTTGTCGCACTGTCGGGCGTGGGGACGGCGTCGGCCACAGAGATGTTCACTGTGTTATCGCTCATGCGTTTGCCGCCTTTCATCCTCTTTTGCCTGACCGTTCGCCTAACAGTCTTGAATATTGTTGACGGTTCGTCAATACTATTTTTGACACAATGTCAACTAATGGCGGGTGAACGGCATGGGGGCATGTCCGGCCTGCAAAAAAGAGGGGCGCCGCGGTCTCGCCGGACTGCGGCAAGAGAAGGGACAACCATGATTCTCAACGGACCGGGAATTAGCTACACCGAGCCCGACATCGGTTCGGAGTTCGTGCCGCCGCTGCCGGAGCATCCGCGCGAGGCAATCGTCAAGCTGTGCGAGCACTGCACCAACCGTCTGCTGCATCGCGATGAGCTGCTGGGCTACGAGTACTGGTCGTTTGCCGAGGCCGCAACCGACGAGCAGGCCGAAGTGCTCTGCAAGATGAAGATGCGCCGTCCCTATACGCTGCCCGAGATGGTCAAGCTCACCGGCATGCCCGAGACCCAGATCGAGAAGATGCTCGACGACATGAGCTACACGGGTCTGCTCGAGTACAACTGGGAAAACCCCGAGCGCGCCAAGCAATGGGTGTTGCCCATGCTGGTGCCGGGTTCTGCCGAGTTCCTCAACATGCGCGTGAGCCAGCTCGAAGAGCACCCGGTCTACGCCAAGTTCTTTGAGCAGGCATCCAAAGGCCCGCTGTCCAAGGCTACGCCGATGGTGCCGCCCGGAGGCGCCGGCATCGGCATGCACGTCATTCCGGTCGAAAAGGCCATCGACGCCGCGAGCACCTCGGTGCCTATTGAGCATATCGAGCACTGGCTCGACAAATATGATGGCAAATATGCCGCTAGCACCTGCAGCTGCCGCGCGAGCCGTCGCGTGATGGGTGAGGGCTGCGCCGACGACCCGGCCGACTGGTGCATCGCCGTGGGCGATATGGCCGACTACGTGGTCGAGACCGACCGCGGCCATTATGTAACACGCGACGAGGTCTACGACATCCTGCGCCAGGCCGAGGACAACGGCTTTGTGCACCAGATCACCAACATCGACGGCGAGAACAAGATCTTCGCCATCTGCAACTGCAACGTCAACGTGTGCTACGCCCTGCGCACCTCGCAGCTGTTCAACACGCCCAACCTGTCGCGCTCGGCCTATGTCGCCAAGGTCGAGAAGGACAAGTGCGTGGCCTGCGGTCGCTGCGTTGAGGTGTGTCCGGCCGGCGCCGCCAAGCTGGGCCAGAAGCTCTGCAGCAAAAAGGCGGGCGGACAGGTGCCCGAGTATCCGCGCCAGGAGCTGCCCGATGCCACCAAGTGGGACCACACCAAGTGGTCGCCCAACTACCGCAACGACAACCGCATCGAGACGCATGAGTCCGGCACCGCTCCCTGCAAGACGGCCTGCCCCGCGCACGTTGCCGTTCAGGGCTATTTGAAGCTCGCGGCTCAGGGTCGCTATGACGAGGCCCTAGCACTCATTAAGCGCGAGAACCCGCTGCCCGCTATCTGCGGCCGTGTGTGCAACCGCCGCTGTGAGGATGCCTGCACTCGCGGCCGTGTGGACGCCGCCGTGGCTATCGACGAGGTCAAGAAGTTCATCGCTCAGCGCGATCTGGATGCCGCGACCCGCTATGTCCCGCCCGTGGTGACGCCGACGCGCGCTGGCGGTTTCGATCAGAAGATCGCCATCATCGGTGCCGGTCCGGCCGGCCTGTCCTGCGCTTTCTACCTGGCCGAGAAGGGCTACAAACCTGTCGTGTTCGAGAAGAACGAGCGCCCGGGCGGCATGCTCACCTACGGCATTCCCAGCTTTAAGCTGCAGAAGGACGTCATTGAGGCCGAGGTCGAGGTCATTCGCCTGATGGGTGCCGAGCTCCGCTATGGCGTGGAAGTCGGTCGCGACGTGACGCTCGACGAGCTGCGCGCGCAGGGCTTTAAGGCCTTCTACGTTGCCATTGGCTGCCAGGGCGGCCGCCTTGCCGGCATTCCGGGCGAGGATGCCGAGGACGTGACCGTGGCCGTCGACTTCCTTCGCGAGGTTAACAGCGGCAAGATCGATACCCTGTCCGGCCGCACCATTGTAGTGGGCGGCGGCAACGTGGCCATCGACGTTGCCCGCAACGCCTGCCGTCTGGGCTCTGAGCATGTTGAGATGTTCTGCCTGGAGAGCGAGGCCCAGATGCCCGCCAGCGAGGAGGAGCGTCGCGAGGCCGTTGAGGACGGCGCTCACATCAGCTGCGGCTGGGGCCCCAAGGAGATTCACCTGGACGAGGCCGGTCGTGTGTGCGGTATCACCTTCAAGCGCTGCACGCGCGTCTTTGACGACGAGGGCCGTTTTGCGCCCGAGTACGACGAGAACGATCTGCGCCGTGTCGATGCCGACCGTGTCGTCATGTCGATTGGCCAGTCCATTGTGTGGGGCGACCTGCTGGCTGGCTCCAAGGTGGAGCTCGGCCGCGGCCAGGGTGCCCTTGCCGATCCCCAGACTTACCAGACCGCCGAACCCGACATCTTTGTGGGCGGCGACGTCTACACCGGCCCCAGCTTTGCCATCGACGCTATCGCCGCCGGCCACGAGGCCGCGGTGTCCATCCATCGCTTTGTGCAGCCGGGCTCCACGCTCACCATCGGCCGCAATCAGCGTCGCTACACCGCGCTTGACCGCGACGATGCCGTGATCGATAGCTACGACAACGCGAGTCGCGAGGTTGCCCACGTGGACCGCGAGCGCGAGAAGGCCGCGCCGTTTAGCGAGTACGTCGAGACCTTTACCGAAGAGCAGGTGCGCGCCGAGACCGCCCGCTGCCTGGGCTGCGGCGCCTCGATCGTCGACCCCAACAAGTGTATCGGCTGCGGTCTGTGCACCACCAAGTGCGCGTTCGATGCCATCCACCTGGATTGGGACCGCCCCGAGTGCTCCACGATGGTCAAATACGAGCAAAAGCTCCCAAGCCTCGGCAAGTATGCGCTCAAGCGCGCCATCAAGATTAAGTTCGGTCGCAAGTAAGTAGCCATAACGGGAACGGCGGAAGAAAAAGTGCATGAATTGGGGATCGTTTACCACATCATTCGCGATGTTGAGAATGTGGCGCGCGCTCATGGCGTGCGTCGCGTTTCGAGCGTGACGTTGCTGTTGGGCGAGGTCTCGGGCGTCGTTCCCGACTTGCTGCTCGACGCTTGGCGCTGGGCAGCAGATAAAAAGCCTATCACCGAGGACGCGGAGCTTATCGTGGAGCCCGTCGAGGCCGTGACATATTGCGAGGCATGCGGCTGCGACTACGCGACGGTCGAGCACGGCAAGACCTGTCCCCATTGCGGCAGCGGCGAGACCTATTTGCTGCAGGGCCAAGAGGTAATGATCAAACAGATCGAGACCCCCGACGAGGACCCGGCAGACGCTGCTCCTGACGGCCTCTCCGACGCCCCCGATGCCGTCGACGCCGCCAACCCACTCCACATCGTCTAGGATCCCCTATAAGTTGCGGTGAAATAGTTCCTAAATGGGGGTGCGGACGATTTCTTGGACCGCGCCTAGGCGTATCCAAGCTTCCTGCGGTACTCCATCGGGCTGAGCCACCCGAGGGACTTCTTTATCCGCTCCTCGCGATAGTACACGAGGTAGGCC
>RPYR01000172.1 GCA_008671285.1 Collinsella aerofaciens
CCTGCACCCGGACAACATGGGCGCCGGCCCTGCCTCTTACGGCATGACCGACACCATGGGCCGTATGCACTCCGACGCCCAGTTCGCCGGTTCTTCCTCCGTGCCTGCGCACGTCGACATGATGGGTCTCATCGGCATGGGTAACAACCCCATGGTCGGTGCCACCGTCGCCTGCGCTGTCGCCGTCGAGGAGGCCCTCAAGGCCTAATCGCGCTTGCGCGATGCTCATATAGTTGAGCTTTGGAGCCGCTATCCACCCGGGTAGCGGCTCTTTTTGTTTGCGCTGTCGCAGGGTAGCTAATGCCGATATATCAGTTGGGGCGAAATACAAGATGTGATGAGATGGAGCGTCAGAGCGCCCATGACGCCCACCTGCCATATTTGCCCTTTACCGATTTGCCGGGTCTTTGCGGCCCCATTGCCGATCACCCGTGCGACAATGCGCCGGACGAGAAAGGAATCCGATGGAATCGACTGATGTACTGGTAATTGGATCTGGCATTGCGGGCCTTTGTGCCGCCATCGAAGCGGCACGCACGGGTGCAACCGTCACTGTGGCAAGCGCCGGCAAGACCATGAGTGGATCGAGCTTCTTCCCGGGTACCTGGGGCCTCGGCCTCATCGGTCCCGTCGACGAAGACGACGAGCAGGACCTCATCGACACCATCCAGACCGTCGGCGGCGGTGTCGCCGACCCCGAACTCGTCCAAACGTTCGTCCACGGCATTCCCCAAGCGATTGACTGGCTCGAGCAAGACCTGGGCGTTGAGCTCCAGCGTCCGCAAAGCGCCAAGAGTGCTCAACAAAAGCAATTTATCCCCTGCTTTGACCACAAGACGCGCATGTGGCGCGGCCTCACCCGCAAGCCCCTTGAGGACGCTCTGACGACCTGGATCGAGTCGCTCGGCATTCGCCTGCTCCCCCGCCATGAGCTTATCGACCTTGTTGAGGACACGAACGGCAGAATAACCGGAACCGTACTCTACGACCTTACCGAAAATCGAATCGTGCCCTTTGCTGCCAAGGCCACGATCATCGCAGCCGGTGGCACAGGCGGCCTGTTCGAGCGCAGCCTTACGTCGGCTGATGTGCTCAGCTCCTCGCAGGCCATCGCACTGGCGCACGGCGCAACACTTACTAATATAGAGTTCATGCAGATGATGCCCGGCTTCATCGAGCCCAGGCGTAACTTGGTCTTCAACGAGAAAACCTGGCGCTACGTGCATGTAGACCAGCCGGTAGATATTGCCGACGACAAGCTGAACGACCTGCTCGAGCAGCGCTCTGGATATGGTCCCTTCACGTCACGCTTGGCCTCCCGCGCTATCGATCTCGTCATCGATCAGGCAGGTGTCGAAGGCCTGGCACTCCACTACGACTTCCCCCGCGAGGATGTCCCAGAATTTGTGCAGACCTTTGCCACCTGGCTGCAAGACGAGCACGGCATCGCCCCGACTGACGAGATGCGCGTTGCGATGTATGCCCACGCCGCTAACGGCGGCATCAAGATCGATAAGACCGCGCACACGGGCGTTGAGGGCCTCTACGCTTGCGGCGAGGCGACAGGCGGCATGCACGGCGCCGACCGCATTGGTGGCTTGTCAAGCGCCAACGGCATCGTATTCGGACGTATCGCGGGCGCATCGGCAGCCCTCACAGCGCAGAAAGAGCCTGAGGCGGCCCTGAAGGCGGATATCACCCTCCCCCAGTACGGCATTGCCACAACAGATGCCGAACGCCTGACACACAGCCTTAGGCACACGATGAGCACCTTTTGCATGATCAACAGGACCGAAACAGGCCTATCCGAGGCACTACACGAGCTTGAGGGCTTGAAGACGGAGGCAACGACCTTGAGCACACAGAAAGCCCAGGACAGCGAAGTCGCAGCCCTCGCCCGCCTGCAATCGCAGATTCAGCTGGCACAGGAAATGGTCAAAGCCATGCGCAAGCGAACCGAAAGTCTCGGGTCGCACTATCGAGCGGATTAAACCGGACACCTATCTAAAGCAGAACACAACCAATCGATATCCATGGGCCCCGTGAGCTCGAAGCAGCACGGGGCCCATTCGTGTCCGCACGACAGCGTATCCTTATTCTGAATACAGAGCGGACAAAGCCCGCATAGAAAATAGACCAGCGAGGAGGAGATATGGACAGTAGAGATATCGAGAAGTGGCGTATCGAACTTGATAGCTACGCCAATGTGGAAGACGGCGTTGAGTATTGGCTCGCACGCGATTTAATGGAACCCATGGGGTACACTCGATGGGAGAACTTCGCCGAAGTTGTTAAGAGGGCAAAAGTCTCATGCGAAACAAACAAAACTCCAGTTGATTCCCATTTTCGTGACACCACGAAAATGGTAACTGCCGGTGTCGCCGCTCGCGCGGTTAAAGACTACAAACTTACGCGCTATGCATGCTATTTAATCGCACAGAACGGAGATTCAAACAAGCCAGAGATCGCGCTCGCCCAGGCATACTTTGCCGTGCAGACGCGCCGCCAAGAGCTCATAGAGCAGCGCTTCGCAGAGATTCAGCGCTTGCAGGCGCGTCACTCGCTATCCGATTCAGAGAAACAGCTCTAGTGTATTGCTTTCAAACGCGGCGTTGACTCCAAAGTATTCGCGATCATCAACTCGAAGGGCGATGAGGCGTTATTCGGCGGCCGAAGCACGGCGGAAATGAAGCAGCAGCTCGGCGTACCCAAGAGCGCGGCATTGGCGGACAGGTTAGCCGATGTCC
>RPYR01000124.1 GCA_008671285.1 Collinsella aerofaciens
GAAGATGACCGAGCAGGCATCGCTGACGCCCGACTTGCCGTCCTCGACCTGGTTGATGAGCGAGATCGAGATGTTGTGCTTGGCAAAGATGTCGACCGTCTCGGACAGGGCACCTACGCGGTCGGCGACCTTCAGGCGCACATAGTACTTGGTCTGGAGTTCGTCCATGGGCTTAAAGGCGAGGTTGTGACCATAGGGCTCAATCTCGGGCAGCGGAGCCACGCCGCGGCTGATCTGCTCGGAGAGCGATAGGATATCGCCCACGACGGCGCTCGCGGTGGGGAAGGAGCCTGCGCCAGCGCCGTAGAACATGGTCTCGCCCACGGCGTCGCCTACCACGTAGACAGCGTTCATGGCGCCGTTGACCTTGGCGAGCATATGGTCTGCCGGGATGAGCGTGGGATGCACGCGGACGTCGACGCCGGCATCGGTGTTGCGGGCGATGCCCAGCAGCTTAATGGTGTAGCCGAGCTCGCGGGCCTGGGCAATGTCCTCGGCGCCGATGGTACGGATACCCTGCTGGTAGACATCGTCGGTGGTCACGCGGGTGCCAAAGCCGATGGAAGCGAGGATTGCCGTCTTGCTGGCGGCGTCGAAGCCGTCGACGTCGGCGGACGGGTCGGCCTCGGCATAGCCCTTTGCCTGGGCGTCGGCGAGCACGTCAGCGTAATCGGCGCCCTCGGCGTCCATGCGCGACAGGATGTAGTTGGTGGTGCCGTTGAGAATGCCAGCGATGGTCAGGATCTTGTTGCCCACCAGGTCGTGCTCGAGCGTGCTGACAATGGGGATGCCGCCGCCGCAGCTGGCCTCGCACTTAATCTGCACGCCGCACGCGCGCGCCTTCTCGGCGAGCGTCTCGACATGACGGCCCCGCCGGGCCTTGTGGGCCGACCCGACGTGCTTGCCGTGCGCGAAGGCGGTGGTGAAGATTTCGGTCGCGGGGTGCTCGCCGCCGATGAGCTCGACGACGATATCGACGGCGGGGTCGGTGACGACGTCGTGCCAGTCGCTCGTAAAGGCCTCGCGCTCAATACCGGCGGCTTCGGCCTGCTCCCAAGCAAGCGCGCAGGCGCGGGTCAGCTTAAGGTCGATGCCGTAGGCGGCCAGGTACTCATCGTGGTGGCTCTTGATCAGACGGGCCACGCCGCCGCCGACGGTTCCCAGACCGATGAGGCCGACGTTCACGGTGCGCAGGGGTTCGCTCATAGATAGCTCCTTCGTGCATCTTATGGATGGATTAACCACTTAAAGGTTGAGTGCATTCTAGCGTGAAGTGCGGGCGCGTGCTTGCCTGGCAGCGGGAGCAGCACAAAACGCCACCCCCGAAACGCTGCGGAAACATTGGAAACACGCTCGCTACAAACGAACTTCCGTAACAAACTGTCAACGTTTGCACCATAAGGTTTGCCCTGTACCGCAAGACGGCCGCACCGCGGCCAGCGAAAAGGGGGACACCATGTTTAGCATCAACAACGTACTTAACCGCAGGAGTTTCTTGGCTGGCGCCGCGGCGTTCGGTAGCACCGCGGCACTCGCTGGTTGCTCGTCGGGTGGCTCGGACGGCGGCTCCGCCGATGACGGCAAGACCTTCAAGATCGGTGTCATCGGCCCTCTGACCGGCGCCGCGGCAACCTATGGCGTTTCGGCCGAGAAGGGTGCCAAGCTCGCCGCTAAGGATTTTTCGACCAAGGACCTCAAACTCTCGCTTAAGTCCGAGGACGACGTCGCTGACGGCGAGAAGGCCATCAACGCCTTCAATACCTTGTGCGACTGGGGCATGCAGGCGCTCGTCGGCCCCGTCACCACCGGTGCCGCCGTCGCTGTCTCGGGTGAGATTGCCGACGATATGCTCATGGTCACGCCTTCGGCCTCGTCGCTCGACGTTACCAAGGATAAGACCACGGTTTTCCAGGTTTGCTTCACCGATCCCACCATGGGCGCCAGCGCCGCGAAGTTCTTGGCCGAGAAGTACGCGGATGCCAAGATCGCCCTGTTCTACAACTCCGGCGATACGTATAGCTCGGGCGTTGCCGACGCTTTTGCCGAGCAGGCCAAGGCGTCCAAGCTCGACATCGTCGATACCGAGACCTTTAAGGACGACTCTTCCACGAGCTTTACCAACCAGCTCACCAAGGCCAAGGAGGCCGGCGCCACGCTCATCTATCTTTGCGCCGATCTACTACACGCCGGCGTCCGTCCTGCTCAAGAACGCCAAGGACATGGGCTACGACGTCAAGATGATGGGCTGCGACGGTATGGACGGCATCCTGGGCGTTGAGGGCTTCGATACCTCTCTTGCTGAGGGTCTGCTGCTCATGACCCCGTTCTCCGCCGACGACGAGAAGAACGCCGACTTCGTTAACGCTTACAAGGATAAGTACGGCGATACCCCCGACCAGTTTGCCGCTGACGCCTACGACGGCGTGCACGCGGTGGCCGAGGCCGTCAAGGAGGCCGGTCTTGGTGTCGACGCCGATCCGACCGAGGTCGCCGAGAAGCTGTCCAAGGCTATGCTCAAGATTACCGTTGACGGTCTGACCGGCAAGCTCACCTGGAACGATAAGGGCCAGGTCCAGAAGGAGCCCACGGCGTACGTCATCACCGACGGCAAGTACGTACAGGCCTAATTGGCCGCCTTACATAGAGCGGTTTTGATCCCAAGCAGGGGAGGTTTTGGCCTTCCCTGCTTGCTTGGTATCTAGGGACAGTGTAACGTCCCTGTTTCATACATTAACTGGAAACCTATTCGAAAGGGGGATGTGGAACATGACGGTCTTTATCCAATACCTGGTCAACGGCCTGTCCATGGGCAGCGTCTACGCCATCATCGCGTTGGGCTACACCATGGTCTACGGTATCGCCAAGATGCTCAACTTCGCTCACGGCGATGTCATCATGGTCGGTGCCTATGTCTCGTTCTGCGCCACGTCGTATCTCGGCCTCCCGGGCTGGGCATCTGTAGTTCTCTCTTGTGTGGCCTGCACGGTTCTCGGTGTTCTCATTGAGGGTCTGGCCTATAAGCCGCTGCGCCAAGCGGGCCCGCTGGCCGTTCTGATCACGGCCATCGGCGTGTCTTACTTCCTGCAGAACGCCGCGCAGCTTCTGTGGGGCGCCACGCCCAAGAACTTCACTTCGCTCGTCACCTTCCCGGTGCCGGAGTTCTTGGCCAAGGTTAACGAAAGCGCCGGCTCGCGCGTCCCCATCGTCGCCTGCCTGGTTATCATGTCCGGCCTGATGTTCTTTACGGGTAAGACCAAGATGGGCAAGGCCATGCGCGCCGTGTCCGAGGACAAGGCCGCCGCTCAGCTCATGGGCATCAACGTCAACCGCACCATCTCGATGACGTTCGCCATCGGCTCCGCCCTCGCTGCCATCGCCGGCGTGCTCCTGTGCTCCTACTCGCCGGTCCTGCAGCCCACCACGGGCGCCATGCCTGGCATCAAGGCCTTCGACGCTGCCGTTTTCGGCGGCATCGGCTCCATCCCCGGCGCCTTTGTCGGCGGCATTCTCATCGGCATCATCGAGGCGATGGCGCAGGCTTATATTTCCACGAGCCTTGCCAACTCCATCGTCTTTGGTGTTTTGATCATCGTCCTGCTCGTCAAGCCTGCCGGCCTCTTGGGCAAGTACGTCCCCGAGAAGGTGTAGGTGAGCGTTATGAAGTTTCTTAAAGACAAGCAGACGCGTCACGACTTTGTCACGTACGCCATGTGCGTTGTGGCGTTCGTCATCGTGTTCTTTATGCAGTCCAACCACATGATCCCGCGCATGATCGCCGGTCAGCTGGTTCCCATCACGGCCTATATCGTCATGGCCATCTCCCTTAACCTCGTCGTCGGCATCGCGGGCGACTTGTCGCTGGGCCACGCGGGCTTTATGAGCGTCGGTGCCTATACAGGCATCGTCACTGCCGTCGCGCTGGAGAGCACCGTTCCGTCCGATCCGATGCGTCTGATCATCAGCATTGTGGTCGGCGCTATCGCCGCTGCCATCTTGGGCTTCTTGATCGGTATCCCGGTCCTGCGCCTGAGCGGCGACTATCTGGCCATCGTGACCCTGGCTTTTGGCGAGATTATCAAAGAGGTCGTCACCTGCCTCATTGTGGGCGTCGATTCCCGCGGCCTGCATGTGATCTTTAACATCACGGGTAACTCCACGATCGACGACCTGCACCTGCTCGAGGACGGCACCGCCATCATCAAGGGCGCGCAGGGCGCATCGGGCGTGTCGACCTATTCGACCTTCCTTGCCGGCGCCATCCTGGTTATGGTCGCGCTCGTGATTGTACTCAACCTGGTTCGCAGCCGTACCGGTCGTGCCATTATTGCCGTGCGCGACAACAAGATCGCTGCCGAGTCTGTGGGCATCTCCGTCACCCAGTACCGCATGATCGCCTTCGTGGTTTCCGCCGCTCTCGCCGGCGCTGCCGGAGCCCTCTTCGGCGGTAACTTCTCGCAACTTTCCGCTACCAAGTTCGACTTCAACACGTCGATTCTGATTCTGGTGTTCGTGGTCTTGGGCGGTCTGGGCAATATGCGCGGCTCCGTCATCGCAGCGGCATTGCTCACGGTGCTTCCCGAGCTGCTCCGTCAGTTCTCGGACTACCGCATGCTCATCTACGCCATCGTGTTGATCCTGGTCATGGTCTTTACTAACAACCCGCAGCTCAAGGCGTTCTTCGCACGCATTAAGGACCGCTTTGCTTCCAAGAAGGAGGTGGCAGCCGATGCCCAGTAAGTTTGAGTTCAACAAGGGCAAGATGGTTCCGTATCCTTCTGGCGCCATCGTTCCCGACCGCGACCTGGGCGAGCGCCCGGCACTCGAGTGCATCCACTTGGGCATTGAATTTGGCGGCCTTAAGGCAGTCGACGACTTTAGCCTGACCATCGGTAAGACCGAGATCGCCGGTCTGATCGGCCCCAACGGCGCTGGCAAGACCACGGTCTTCAACCAGCTCACCAAGGTGTACCAGCCCATGCGCGGCCCCATCCTGCTCGACGGCGAGGCGCCCTGGGGCAGGTCGGGATATCAGGTCAACCGCTTGGGCCTTGCTCGTACCTTGCAGAGCGTTCGCCTGGGCATCCCCGTGACGGTGGAGGACAACGTCAAGGTCGGTCTGCACAATCAGGAGCGCTACTCCGGTTTTGAGGGCGTGCTGCGCCTGCCGACGTACTGGAAGCACGAGA
>RPYR01000107.1 GCA_008671285.1 Collinsella aerofaciens
CTGCACGCGCTGTTTCGTGTGAATCGCGAGCTGGGCTGCACGGTTGTTGTGGCGACGCATCAGCCGCGCCCAATGCTCGAATACGCGACGTGTGCGTACCGGATTGAGGATGGCCGCGTGCACGAGGCGGCGGATATGGCATCTTTGGGACGCCGAGAATCGCTGTTTTCCGATGACACGTTGGGGTGGGGTGCCATCCGATGTGCAAAAAACGGAGTATTCAGCAGGCGTGAGGACAATTTGGGCTCTCTGGAGCCGCCCGGGGGCGTATCGAGCGCGAAAAAAAGTTTGGAATTGGACAAATCGTCCGAATTTGTGGCGCAAACGTCGCTCGAGAACGGCTTGGAAGCCTTCTCGCGCACGGATGGAAGCAGAATACTCCAAAAAATGCACGCTGGGTCGGCTACCACCCTGTCGGAAGGTTGGTTTCGCTACGATCGAGCGTCCGGCTGGGTGTTGCGTGGGCTCGATGCGTCGTTTTCGGCCGGTGCGGTGCATGCAATCGTGGGCGGCAACGGATGCGGTAAGTCGACGATGCTCTCGGTGCTGGCGAAGACCGCCAAGCTGCAGCGCGGCCGCATGGTGCGCGGAGCGGCCTCGGCGGCGTTGCTGCCTCAGAATCCCAAAGCATTGCTGGTTGCCGAGACGGTGTGCGACGAGCTGATGGAATGGGCTTCAGCCTGCGGATATGACGAGACCGTGGCGCGGGAGCGCGCGGCGAGCTTGGGGCTGGACGGCCTGGAGACGCGCCACCCCTACGACCTCTCGGGCGGACAGCGCCAGCTGCTCGCACTGGCAAAGCTGCTGCTGATCGGCCCCGAGCTGCTGCTGCTTGACGAGCCCACGAAGGGCTTGGACCTGGAGAGTCGCCGCACCATCGCCCGCGCCCTGCGTGACCATGCGAAGGCTGGCGGCACCGTCATCATGGCTACGCACGATTTGGACTTTGCCGAGCAGGTAGCCGACGACGTCGCCATGATGTTTGACGGCGAGATTGCCTGCATGGAGTCCCCGGCCGACTTCTTTGCCGACAACGTGTTCTATAGGGCGTGATGGGATGACGGACTGTCGTTTCTCGCGTTTACTCACAAAACTGGAGATTCCGCTGTTGTTGGCGGTGCCGGCGGTGATGGCAACGGCGTTGCTGGCGGGCGTTGAGCAGGCGGCGCTCGCCATGCTTGTCGTGGTGGCGCTGGTGCTTGCGCTGTTCTTTGCAGGCTACGAGGCGTCGCGACCGGGCCTGCGCCAGATTATGCCCACGCTGGTGCTGGCGGCGCTGGCGGCGGCGGGCCGCATCTTGTTCGGCCCCATTCCCGACTTTAAACCCGTGAGTGCCATCGCCATCATCGCCGGGGCGACGCTCGGGCGTCGCAACGGCTTCATGGTCGGCGCGTTGGCAGCACTGACCAGCAATTTCTTTTTTGGGCAGGGCATGTGGACGCCATGGCAGATGTATGCCTGGGGCCTGGTTGGCTATGTTGGCGGTGCGCTGGCGCATGCCGGTGCGTTCGACCGTGCGGATGGAACCGTGCGCATGCCGGCGCTGATGGCGTACTGCTTTGCTTCGGGTCTGCTGTACGGCGTGGTGATCAACGCGTACGACATTATCGGTTTTGTACAACCGCTCACGTGGGCGGGCGTCGTGGCGCGTCTTGCCACGGCAGTGCCGTTCGATATCACACACGGCCTCGCGACCTGCGTGTTCTTGGCCGCCCTCTACAAGCCTTGGTGTCGACGGATCAACCGCGTTGTCGTGAAATACGGGCTGTAGGGCTGGTTGCGCCGGGGCGTGAATCAATACTTCCGAAGTACCATTTCAAAACTATGCCGGTTTACGGGGCTAGATTAGCGTAGGCCGACCATACCGGCTTTTTTCAAAATAGAGCAAGCCGTTTACCTGAGGTTTTATTATTTCGGAATTGCGTATGGTTGGGGGTTCGCGATTCAGCCCCGTAAACCGGCATAGTTTTGGAATGGCCGGCTGATATGACGGGCATCGTGGCCCTCAGAGAGCCAAATCGATCCGTTTTCCTCCGTCTCCAGACGTCCCCGGGGAATCAGTTGGCGGCGCTTGCCACGAAACTGGCCCATCTACTACGTTTAGCTTGATACCCCCGACCATGACCGCGTTTTATGAAAAACCGCAGGCTTTCTACCTGCGGTTTTCTTTTTGCGTTGTTCGCTGTGGTTGAGGGTAGTGGCTTAAACGTAGTAGATGGGTCAGTTCCGTGGCGGGAGGGCCGCGTGGGTTCCCTCGCGAGGTGAAAATGATCCCTTTTCCTCCGTCCCCAGGGGATCAATTGGGGCTAGAGTTCTAGCGTGAGGGTGACGGGGCAGTGGTCGCTGCCAAAGATGTCGCCGCGGATATCGGTGTCGCGCACGGTATTGGCGATTGAATCACTTACCAAGAAGTAATCGATGCGCCAGCCGGCGTTGTTCTTGCGGGCATTAAAGCGATAGCTCCACCAGCTGTAGACGCCCTCGACGTCTGGATTAGCCGTGCGCCAGGTATCGGTAAAGCCGGCGTTGAGCAGCTCGGTAAACTTGCCGCGTTCTTCGTCCGAAAAGCCGGCGTTGCCGCGGTTGGACTTGGGGTTCTTAAGGTCGATCTCCTCGTGCGCTACGTTAAAGTCGCCGCAGGTCACGACGGGTTTGCCGCTCTCGCGCTCAAGCGCGCTCAAAAAGCCGCGATAGGCATCATCCCAGGCCATGCGCACGTCGATGCGGGCGAGTTCGTTTTGCGCGTTGGGAGTGTAGACATCCACAAACCAGAACTTGTCGAACTCCAACGCGCAGACGCGGCCCTCGGTTGCGGCTTGGGCGACGAGCTCGGCCGCCTCGCCCTCGCCGGCGTAGGGCAGCAGCGCATCGGCGCGCAGCACGCGCAGCGGTTCCTGGCGGCTAAAGACCGCGGTGCCCGAGTAGCCCTTGCGCTCGGCGTAGCTCCAGGTTTGGTGATAGCCGGCCAGGTCGATATCGACCTGGCCCTCCTGCAGCTTGGTCTCTTGCAGCGCCAGGATATCGACGTCGAGTTCTTGCGCGATCTGGATAAAGCTCGGGTCCTTTTTGAGCACGGCGCGCAGGCCGTTGACGTTCCACGAGGCGAAAGTGTAAGTCTGAGGCATGGTGTCCTTTCGACGGGGTTGGCAGGCTTAAGATTAACGCAACAAGAGCGGGGCGGAGTCCGCGAGTGATAGTGCGAACGCCGCCGTCCCGGAGACACGGACGGAGGACTCATATGACGCAGGCAATATCGGACCCCAGGCAGGCCTCCGCCGCGCTGGCGGATCTGTTTGACACCCACAAGCGCGTGGTCTTCTTTGGCGGCGCTGGTGTTTCCACGGCAAGTGGCATCCCCGATTTCCGCAGCGTGGACGGCCTGTATCACCAGCAGTTTGCCTATCCGCCCGAGACCATGCTGTCGCATAGCTTTTACGAGGCGCATCCGGCCGAGTTCTTCGACTTCTACCGCACCAAGATGATCGCGCTTGGCGCCAAGCCCAATCGCTGCCACACCAAGCTGGCCGAGCTGGAGCGCGCCGGCAAGCTAAATGCCGTGGTGACGCAAAATATCGACGGCCTGCATCAGATGGCCGGCTCACGGCGCGTGTTTGAGCTGCACGGATCGGTCCATCGCAACATTTGCCAGTCGTGTAGCGCGGTCTATAGCGCCGAGTGGATTTGCTCGCGCGAGCACGAGGACGCCGCGGGCGTGCCTGCGTGCCCCGCGTGCGGCGGCCGCATCAAGCCCGATGTAGTGCTCTACGAGGAGCCGCTCGACGAGCACGTGCTGACCGGTGCCGTTGCCGCCATCGCCGCGGCCGATGCCCTCATTGTGGGCGGGACCTCGCTCGTGGTGTATCCGGCGGCAGGCCTTACGCGTTACTTTACCGGCGATACGCTGGCTATATGCAACCTTGCTCCCACCGATCAGGATGCAAATGCCGACCTGCTGATTTCTTGCGACATCGCGGCCGCGTTTGCGTTCTAGCCCGCGCGCGCGGATACAATAGAAAGACTGAGTGCAAAGCGACCCCGCCGCCAGCTCCCCAAGCTCGGCGGCGTGGGCATTTTAGGAGGATGTTCATGGCGAACGACAGCAAGACATGGCGGTGCGGAAAGTACGAGCTCAGCTTTGACCGTCCGCGCATCATGGGCGTCCTCAACGTGACGCCCGATTCGTTTAGCGACGGCGGGGAGCACTTCGACCCGGACGCCGCGATCGAGTATGGCCTGGCGATGCTCGACGCCGGCGCCGACATCATCGACGTGGGCGGCGAGTCCACGCGCCCCGGCTTTACCCCGGTCAATCCCGATGAGGAAGCGCGCCGCGTGCTGCCCGTGGTGCGCGCGCTGGCCAAGGAGGGCGCCATCGTCTCGATCGACACGCGTCATGTGGCGGTTGCCAAGGCGGCCGTGCGCTGCGGCGCCTCGATCGTCAACGACGTGACCGGCTTCACCGACCCCAAGATGGTCGAGTTTGTTAAGACGAGCACCTGCGGCGTCATCGTGATGCATGCCGGCGAGGTCGCCGCGCCCACCCGCACGCACGCAACGGTGCAGCTCGATACCTCGGCAGCGGCGTTTGTTGCCGAGAAGGCGCGCGAGGCGGCTGCCGAGGCCGCGCGTGAGGCCGAGAAGCCGGCTCGCCGCCGTCGCGGCAAGTTGCTGGGCGAGCCTAAGCCGGAGGCCAAGCTTCCGGGCGGCGTGGTGCAGCCCTCGTTGCCGTTTGGCGAACCGGAGCCCACGTCCGAGCCTTCAAGCGAGCAGGAGACGCCGGCCGCCGAGCAGGCTGCTGCCGCCGAGACCGTCGCGCCCGCGCCCGAGGCCGCGCCCGAGGCCACCGAGGCCGCATCGGAGTCCAATGACCGACTGGCCGCCATGATGCGCCGCAGCGCCCGCCGCGAGGAAGCCTACGTGTTCACCTCGCAGCTCCGCCGCTTCACCCTGCCCGATTCGGCGCCCATTATGCGCCGCGTCATGGGCTTTCTGTCTGACCAGGCCCGCACACGCATCCCTGCCGGCGTGTCGCGCGACCGCATCTGCATCGATCCTGGCCGGGGCTTTGGTAAGGCGGCTAACGAAGACATCGGCATCCAGCGCGAGACTGCCAAGATGGCGTCGCTGGGCTATCCGCTCATGTGCGCCGTGTCGCGCAAGCGCTTTGTGGGCGCCGGCTCGGGCGTGACCGAGGCCGCCGAGCGCGATGCCGCTACGTTTGGCGTGTGCCTGGGCGCCATCCAGGCCGGTGCCAACATCGTGCGCGTGCACGACGCCGCGGGATTTGCGCAGTTCCTGAACGGCTACTGGGCGGTTGCCAAGCCGCAGCCGCGCCGCGCGTTTGTGGCCGTGGGCTCCAACC
>RPYR01000257.1 GCA_008671285.1 Collinsella aerofaciens
CGTGCGCCAGGCTTCGATCACGACCGAGATTAACGAGATCGTCGGCGGAGCCTCAGCATTGGAGGAACAGTAATGGCTAATAACACCGTAAAGCTTGCGGTCGAGGAAGCCACCAAGAAGACGACTGCCGGTGATGGTCGCTTCGTGCGAATCATATGCCCTGTCGTCGACGTCAAGTTTGCCGCCGCGGTGCCCCCGATCTACAACGCGCTCACGGTCGAGGCCGAGACCCCGATCGGTCATCTGAGCACGATCCTCGAGGTCGAGAGCCAGCTTCCGGGCGGCGTCGTCCGCACGGTCGCCATGTCCTCGACCGACGGCCTGCAGCGCGGCCTCATCGCCACCGATACCGGTGAGCCCATGAAGATGCCGGTCGGCCCCGAGACGCTCGGCCGCATTTGGAACGTCATGGGCAAGCCCGTCGACGGCAAGCCCATGCCCGAGGTGGAGGAGTTCTACCCCATCCACCATGCAGCGCCCCGTTTCGACGAGCTCACCACCAAGACCGAGATCTTCGAGACCGGCATCAAGGCCGTCGACCTGCTCGAGCCCTACATCCGCGGCGGCAAGACAGGTCTGTTCGGCGGCGCCGGCGTCGGCAAGACCGTTCTGATTCAGGAGCTCATCAACAACCTCGCCCAGGAGCACGGCGGCACCTCGGTGTTCACCGGCGTCGGCGAGCGTACCCGCGAGGGCACCGACCTGTTCCTCGAGATGAGCGAGTCTGGCGTTATCGACAAGACCTGCTTGGTCTACGGTCAGATGAACGAGCCGCCCGGAGCGCGTCTGCGCATCGGTCTGGCCGGCCTTACCACCGCTGAGTATTTCCGTGATCGTGGCCAGGACGTTCTGCTGTTCATCGACAACATCTTCCGCTTCTCCCAGGCAGGTTCCGAGGTTTCCGCACTGCTGGGCCGTATGCCGTCCGCCGTTGGTTACCAGCCCACGCTGGCAACCGAGATGGGCGACCTCCAGGAGCGCATTACCTCGACCAAGACGGGCTCCATTACCTCCGTCCAGGCTGTCTACGTCCCCGCAGACGACCTGACCGACCCGGCGCCTGCCACGACGTTTACTCACCTCGATGCCACCACGGTTCTTTCGCGTAGCATTTCGTCGCTCGGCCTGTTCCCGGCTATCGACCCGCTCGCGTCTTCCTCCGACGCTCTCGATCCCTCGATCGTCGGCGAGGAGCACTACCGTGTCGCTGTCAAGGTCCAGGAGCTCCTGCAGGAGTACTCCGACCTTCAGGACATCATCGCCATTCTGGGTATGGACGAGCTGTCCGAGGAGCAGCGCCTTACGGTCAACCGTGCCCGTAAGATTCAGCAGTTCCTCTCGCAGTCCTTCCACGTCGCCGAGAAGTTCACCGGCAACCCCGGTGTCTACGTCCGCGTCGAGGATACCGTCCGCTCTTTTGCCGAGATTGTCGACGGCAAGGCCGATGACCTGCCCGAGCAGGCTTTCCGCTATGCTTCCACGATTGAGGACGTGCGCGAGCGCGCCCGCAAGATGGGGGAGAAGTAGGTTATGCGTATCCGCATCGTGTGCCCCGTGAGCTGCGCCTATGAGGGCGACGCTGCGTTTGTGTCGATTCCGTCCACGGATGGCGAGTTTGGCGTTCTGCCTGCTCACTCCAGCGAAATCTGCACGATCGACCGCGGTTACGTTCGCGTTTCCGATAAGGCCATGGGCACTGTCGACCACACGTTTGCCGTGGCCGGCGGCTATGCCCAGGTTGCGGACGATGTCGTGACCGTTCTCGCCGAGCGCGCTTGCGATTTGGCGACCGTCGATGCCGACAAGCTTAAAGCTGATATTCAAGGTTTTGAAGAGAAGCTGGGTAATTTGTCGGAGGATGATGCACGCCGCGCCTACCTCTATAATGAAATCGCATGGTGTAAGCTCAAGCTTGCCCAATAGTCAAACGATTTAGCGTTCGACCATTTGCGAACACATCATGCCCGGGATGGCCCAGCCATCCCGGGCATGCTTTTTGAAAGGGTAGACCTTGGATATTATCCGCGTTGAGGGTGGCCACGCCATCGGAGGCTCCGTGCCCGTCTCGGGTGCCAAGAACTCCGCACTCAAACTCATGGCGGCAACGCTTCTGGCGCCGGGCAAGACGACGCTGCAGAACGTGCCCGATATTTCCGATGTCCACGTGATGGGCAAGGTGCTCAAGGGCATGGGCGCTACGATCGATGTTCTCGACGAGCACACGCTCGAGATTGATACCTCTCAGGTCGATTCTTGGGAGGCCCCCTACGAGCTCGTTGCCAAGATGCGTGCTTCCACAGCCGTGATGGGACCCCTGCTGGGTCGCTTCCATCGCGCCAAGATCGCCATGCCGGGCGGCTGCAACCTGGGTGCTCGCAAGATCGATATGCACATTCTTGGTCTCGAGGCCCTGGGCGTTGAGTTCGATACCGCCCACGGTTACATCAACGCTAATGCGCCCCAAGGTCTGCGCGGTACCACCGTCACGCTCGAGTTCGCCAGTGTCGGTGCGACCGAGAACCTCATCATGGCATCCGTGCGCGCGAAGGGTACCACGGTTATCGACAATGCCGCCCGCGAGCCCGAGATCGTCGATCTCGCCAACATGCTCAACGAGATGGGCGCCAAGATTGTCGGCGCCGGTACGCCTGTCGTGACCATCGAGGGCGTGGAAGAGCTGCATCCCGTTACCCATCGCGTAGTGGGCGACCGCATCGAGGCCGGCACCTTTATCGTCGCCGGTGCGTTGATGGCCGACGATCGCGGTGTCGACGTCACGGGTTTTTGCCCCATTCACTTGGGCATGGTGCTCAAGAAGATGGAGCTCATGGGTATCGACTGCGAGCGCGTCGAGGATGGCGTCCATGTAAACCGTGCCGAGCGTATCAAGGCGGTCGACATCCAGACGCTTCCGTTCCCCGGCTTCCCGACGGACATGCAGGCGCAGATTATGGTGCTCTCCGCCCTTGCCGATGGTAGCTCCGTTATCACCGAGAACATCTTCGAGAATCGCTTTATGTTTGCCTCTGAGCTGGTGCGCATGGGTGCCGACATTCGTATCGAGAGCCATCATGCCATGATTCATGGCGTCAAGGGCTTCTCGGGTGCACAGGTTACCTCGCCCGATCTGCGTGGCGGAGCGGCCCTCGTCGTAGCGGGCTTGATCGCCGACGGGACGACCGAGGTTTCGGCCATCCATCACATCAAGCGCGGCTACGAGCGGTTTGTCGAAAAGCTGCAGGCGCTCGGCGCGCATGTCGAGCATGCTACCGTCCCCGATCCCGTCATCTACTAATACAGGTTGCCTATGTTTAATAAAAAACCCCTCGCGGATACCACCACCCGAAGACCCTCAACTGGTGCGCAGGCCAAGATCTACAGTCGCGATAACGTGGCTCGCTATTCCGAGCGCGCTCGCCAACGTCGTCGTAGCCACACGATTCGTCACGTCGCGCTCATTGTCGTGCTTGGCGTGCTGCTGAGTGCCACTACCGCTGCCGGCCTGTGGTTTGCCACCATTATGGGCAAGCTCGGCGATTCTAATGTCATTACCGACAATCTGCGTCGGGTTCTGGTTGACACCGATGAGGCAAAGGATCCGTTCTACGTGCTGCTTCTTGGCACCGACGGCCGTCCGGGCGAGGATACGTATCGTGCCGACTCGATTATCCTGGCACGCATCGACCCCACGCAAAAGCAGACGACGCTCATTTCCGTTCCGCGCGACACCAAGGTCGAGTACAAGGGCGAGACCATGAAGATCAACGCCTGCCATACCGTTGGCGGCGCCGAGGCCATGGTCGAGGCGGTCAACGAGCTGTGCGGTGTTCAGATTTCCCACTATGCCGAGGTCAGCTTCGACGGTATGCAGGCGCTGATTGATTCGGTTGGCGGTATCGACATTAACGCAACCGATGATGTTGACGACCCCGAGCACCTGGATATTAAGATTACCGC
>RPYR01000048.1 GCA_008671285.1 Collinsella aerofaciens
ATCCTGATCCGCCGCTGCCTGATGGAGCGCCGCGAACTCAGCGCCAGCCTAACGCGCGATAAAGCCCCCAGCCGCCGAGCAGACCACTTTGAGCGCAGCGGATATTACCTGATGAGCATGGTCGTCCTCAACAGTTCCATAGCGATCGTTAATCTGCTTAAAGCCGGCAGCGTCCATCATAAGCAGATATACATCTTCGGCCTGATCCACATTTGAAAAGAGCGACAGCATATAGGTCTCAAAACGGTTGCGGTTGTTGAGTCCAGTCAACGGGTCAGTCGAGATCAGTTGCTCCTGGCAGATGATATAGAGCAGCAACATGCTAATCATTATGCCGACACAAAGGCCAGGCACCGAGTATACGATCTGAAAGGTACCGCCCACCAGGGCCGGAATGGCGAAAAATGCCAAGGTTCGATAGATAGCCTTCGTCTGCAGGCTCTCGACCCTACGAGATTGCACAAACGCATGCAGGGACGTATGTATAACGTAACAGTAGCTGACAATGGGCTGGATCATATAGGCAAAGCCGCGACGATACACGCCCTGCGAATCGATATAGAGCAAGGCGTGCGTCCAGTAACTGGTAAAAGCCAGCACGACCACCAGAGCCGTAGGCAACGTTACAAGCACCACCCTATAGCGCGAGGTCACAAGGCGAGAGCCCTGCATCGTCTCGGAATAGATAAACCAAATGAGACACGCGATGGCAAAGAGCGAAAACGAAACCGCGTTGGAAATCCAGTTGGCAGCAATACCCAACGTGCCGTCCGCACCATCCGAAAGCGTCCAGATCATATCGAATAATATGTACGCGGCAGAGGTGTAGCCAAGCATGCTAAACAATAGCTGCAGGGTGCTCGAGAACAAGGAGCGACGACTTCGCGCGGCAAGCCCGATAAGAACAATCATGCATAGCAGGAATATCTCAATCTTGAGTGCCTTAACCACTAGACGCCATCCCTTCAATATCCGAATGGTCAGAATCGCCCAATTCGAATCAGGGCAATAAACACCCCTTTACTCCGCAGGAGTAAAGGGAATCATAGCAAAGCGCCCGAACATCACTGCAAAACAGTTTCTGTTCGGGCGCTCGGACGACGCGAACTGCACGCCGGAATCAATTATCGGTAACGGCCGTTACTCGCCATCGATGTCGGTCGCGACGGCCTCCTCGATGGCCTCGACACCGGCAGGCGACAGGTCCTCCTTGCCCTGGCAGAACTTCTTGTCGACCCAGCCGGTCAGAATCGGAGCCATGATTGCCGTGATGATAACGGCAGTAGCGATCTGCGCATACGCAGTGGGCGCAAGCTCGGCATAGCGCGGAGCGACCTCGGCGAGGGCGACCGGCGTGGTCATGGCCGTGCCGGCAATGGTGGAACATGCCACAGCCGCCTTACCGTTGCCGCCACACAGACGCTCAAAGGCAAAGGTAATGGGACCGACGATAAAGAGCGTGATGAGACCCAGCAGGATGCCCGAAATGCCACCGGCGATGAAGCTCGAAAGGCTCATGGACGCACCGAGCTGAAAACCAATTACAGCAATCGCGGGATTGGCGCCGGGAACCAGCAGGTTCTTGATAAACGGGAACAAGTTGCCCAGGACCATGCCGATAACAAGCGGCAGGATGGATCCGATGATGGTGCCGACAGGGATGTTGGCAAGACCCGAAACACCAAGGATCATCATCGTGACGGCGGGGCCGGCCGTAAAGAACAGGATACCGACGGCGCCCTGCTCGGACTCATCGCCGAACTCGCCCATGATGCCCGTATAGAGCGCCATGTTGCAAAACGTAATGCCGCCGATGATAGACACGGAGCTCAGACCCAGGAAGTTGTCGTTAAAGAAATATGCCACGCCTAGGCCGAGAGCCGCTGCGACGACCAGCTTGGGAATCAGCACGACGATGCCGGTCTTGATGGCGCCCGGCGTGGACTTAAAGCTGATGCCGGCGCCCACGAACAGCAAGATCGCGGCAACGATGGTGTTGGAGCCGCCGCGGCAGGCAGCCGTAAAGAAGCCGCCGACCTCAAAGACCTGCGGGCAGAAGGTATTGAGCAAAAGGCCGACGATCATCGGATAGATCATGATGTCGCCCGGGATACGCGGGACCTTGAATTTCTTTTGCTCGTTGGCGGTCGCTTCCTGTGCCATGAAACCCCCATTTCCGCTGACGGGGTACAAAAGCCCACGTCACGCTTTGCTACAGTAAAGTTTGACCATGGTACCAGAAGAAATAGACCAGCTCGGTGAAAAATCCGACAAGTTGGGATGGAACGAGATTCGGCGCCCGCGACGCCACCCCTATATAAGGCTCAAGACAATATAGAGTACGATGCCCGAGACGCAGCACAACAGCATCGATTTTGTCTTGACCGCCACGACCACGACGCCGACGGCCGCAATCCAGGGAACCAAGGCAGGCCAGAGTCCCGCGTCGAACGCGCCGGGGCTCACCAAGTCGTTGGCGACCAGCGCGGCAAAGGCAGCGGGCGGGATATAGCCCAGGGCCTCGGTAATGCGGGGCGACAGGGTCCGCCCGCGCAAGGCGAACGCCGGCGCGATGCGAAAGAACGCGATAGCAGCCCACGACGACAGCCACAGAACCAAGAACTCGTTAACGGGCATCGCGGGCACCTCTTCCGTCAAATACAGCATCGCACGCCAACGCAATGGCAATGCCGGCCACGACGCTTGCCGGCACGGCAATATTCGTGAGGCCCAAGAACTTGCATACGGCGACGGACACCGCGCCCGAAACCGCCGCGACAACGTTGCCGCGCGACAGCCGCTGCGAAAAGAGCAGGCAGATAAAGAGCGAGGTGCAGACAAAGGCTGCAATGGCGGTGGGAACATCGACAACGGCGCCGACGATGGCGCCCATCGTACACGAAACGCCCCATGTTGCGATGAGGATCACGTTGAGCACAAAGGACTCGCGCGGGCCCCAATCCTCCCCTTCAACCAACTTGGCAAGCGAGATGCCATATGCCTCCTCGGTAAGTGTCGCGGCAACAGCCAGCGTCTGACGCTTCGAGGCACCCGTCAGATGCGGCGCGATCGATGCCGAGTAAAGCGCAAAACGCGAGGAGATGGCGGCAACGCTCGCGATAATCGAAGGTGCCGGTACGCCCGCCAGCCAAAGATTGCAGATCATAAACTGGCCGCTGCCCGTCACAAACGTGCTGCTCAGGGCAAAGACCATCCAGGGCTCCATTCCCGTCTGCCCCATGATCATTCCGCACGGCGCGCCTATTGCAACATAGGTAAGCATCACCGGCCAGACGGTTCTAACGATTTTGAGCACCATACGCTTCTCATCCTGACAAGGTCTCCGAGCCGCATGTAGCGATACGGCAGAATCATCATCCGACAGCAACCGAGTTCACCTACAATTGCCACCGGATCGAAAGACACAACTTTTTAGGAAGTCATTATGACAGCTATCGATCGAGACCGGGCGCGCGCGGCCTTCAAAAGCTACACCGATGCCTACGACGCCACCAACCCACGCATCGCGCTCAAAATCGAGCATACGTACCACGTGGCCGAGGCATGCGATGCCGTAGCGCGCGAGCAGGGCTGGTCGTCAGAAGATATTGACCTGGCATGGCTTTGCGGCCTGCTACACGATATGGGCCGCTTTGAGCAGCTGCGACGCTGGGACACCTTTAAGGACGCCGAGAGCATG
>RPYR01000019.1 GCA_008671285.1 Collinsella aerofaciens
AACGGGACACGCTCTCCCGTCTAATTGGCTCTAACCATGAGGAACTGTCAAGCGTGCGCATGCTTGGCGATTGCGGGCGCCTCGATGCGGAACTTGAACACCTTCTCCGAGAACTGCGTCTTCTCCAGGATCTTATACATAGAACCCCTCTCTTGTTAGGGCGACCGAACCGTGCCTCCACGGAAATGGACGGTAGCCCGAATAAAACCGTACGCGCACAGGCGTTGTGCAGACATACGGTGCAAATTATACCCTCATGGACATGTCGCTTACGTGTATCTTCGGCGGTTGGGAGCAGGGTTTATTCACTTTGGCCTACCAAATAGGGGCAGGTTTATTTTGGTCAGTTTTATCGGGTAAAACGGCAAAGGGGGCCGGCCTCGGGTTGTGATGAGGCCGGCCCCCTTTGGGGCGCTATGTGTGTAAGTCGGCGCGCGGTTGATTGCGATGGCGCAACTGAGGTGTTTCCGCAGATAAAACCTGCCAAAATAAGCCTGGCCCTAAATGGTAGGCTTTAGTGCTTGCCGGTGGCGGAAGCGGCGCCGTTGACGTGATCGCGGGCGTAGATTACGCCGTGCACGATCGCCAGGCCGGCGGCGTCGGCGGCGCGGGCGCAGGTGTCCTGGAAGTCCTCGGCCTCGCGGGCGCGCAGCTGCTTGAGCACGTAGTCTGCGACAGCCATCTTGCCGGGAGGGTTGCCGATGCCGGTGCGGATGCGGCTGAAGTCGCGGCTGCCCATCTTGTCGATGATGGAACGCAGCCCGTTGTGGCCAGCATGGCCGCCGCCCACCTTAACGCGTACGTCGCCGGCGGGAATATCGAGCTCATCGTGGATCACGAGCAGCTCCTCGGCCTTGATTTTGTACTCGCGGCAAAGCTTGGAGATGGGGCCGCCCGAGGTATTCATGTACGACTGTGGCTTGACCAGCACAATCTGACGCTTGCCGCCCTCTTCCTCGGGGTCGTTGATGTTGATGGGCGCGACCTCGGCGCCGGCCTGGTTTTTCCAGTACGTGACACCGGCCTGACGGGCCAACTCGTCGATTGCTTTGAAGCCAGCGTTGTGGCGGGTCTCGGCATACTCATCGCCAGGGTTGCCAAGTCCAGCAACCATGCGAATCTTAAGCGGCTGTGCAGCTGCCATATTTGTCCCTTCGTTACACAAATAGTTCAATCAACGACAAAGGCTACCACGCCCGCCGAAGGCGAGGAAAGGTTGCAGCAAAGTCATTTCAGAAAACAGCTGCCCCGAGACAGCAGGAAGCCCCGGACACGCCGGGAGGGGTTATCAAAGCGAACATCCCGCAGCCGCAAAGCGGCGAGGACGTTCGCGTGATAACCCCGCAGGCGCGGCCGGGGCTTCCGGAGGGATGTGAGGGTCGAGCGACTACAGTGCGAAGTCGCCGCCGACGAGCGTGGAGACGGGCTCCTCGTGGTAAACGGCGGAGATGGCCTGAGCGAACTCCTCGGCGACCGAGATGGTCTTAATCTTGCCGCCGACCTCGACGGGGATGGCGTCGGTGACGACGCACTCGACGATCGGGGCGTCGTTCAGGCGCTCGATGGCCGGACCGGAGAAGATACCGTGGGTGGCGCAGACGTAGATGTCGCCAGCGCCCATAGCCTTGAGCTCCTTGACGTTGGCGCACAGGGTGCCAGCGGTGTCGATCATGTCGTCGTTGATGATGCAGGTCTTGCCCTTGATGTCACCGATGATGCCCATGACCTCGGCGGCGTTGTGGCGCGGACGGCCCTTGTGGGCGATGGCCAGGTCGCAGCCGAGCATGTCGGACAGCTTCTTGGCGGCCTTGGCGCGGCCCACGTCGGGGGAGACGACAACCAGGTTGTCGGTGTCGAAGTGCATGTCGTTGTAGTACTGGCCAAACAGCGGCAGCGCGGACAAGTGGTTAACCGGGATATCGAAGAAGCCCTGGATCTGGCCCTGGTGCAGGTCGAGGGTGATGATGCGGTTGACGCCAGCGCGCTCGAGCAGGTTGGCGACGAGGCGGGCGGTGATGGGCTCGCGCGGGCCGGCCTTGCGGTCCTGGCGGGCATAGCCGTAGTGGGTGATGACGGCGGTGATGGAGCGGGCGGATGCGCGCTTGGCAGCGTCGGTGGCGATGAGCAGCTCCATGAGCATGTCGTTGACGTTGCCGCCGGCCACGGACTGAATCAGGAAGACGTCGGCGCCGCGGACGGTCTCGTCGTAGCGGGCGTAAATCTCACCATTGGCGAACTGCTTTAGCGTAAGGCCCGAAAGCTCGACCCCAAGGTACTCAGCAATCTTCTGAGCGAGGGGACGGTTGGAGGAACCGGAATACACGCGGATGGACTTGCGCATATTCTCCGACTTCTCGGGATCATTAATCGGCATTACCCTTCTCCTTTATACATCGAATGCCATATAGATGCCTTTTTGCATTGTAACCGCGCGGCGGGGTTAATCGGGTCTTGATAACGTCTTTACCGTCAACGGACACGAACCGACCACTCATCCGGTTGCGCAGGTCACGATAGAAAAAGGAGCCGCCCCCATGGGAACAGCTCCTTAGATGCTTGGTAAAACGTTATACCTCGTCGTCCTCGTGCAGACGGCGGCGGTAATCGGCGGCCCAGCCCTCAATGTTTACCTGGCGGGCACGACCCAGGCCAAGTGCGTCTGCCGGGACCGGCTCGGTGATGACGGAGCCGGCGGCCACGAGCGCGCCGTCGCCGATCTGGGCGGGCGCGACCATCATGGTGTCGGAACCGATGAAGGCGTCCTTGCCGATGACGGTCTTGTGCTTGTGCACGCCGTCGTAGTTGCAGGTGATGGAGCCCGCGCCCACGTTGACGCCGGAGCCCATGGTGGTGTCGCCGATGTAGGACAGGTGCGGCACCTTGGAGCCCTCGCCGATCGTGGACTTCTTGATCTCCACGTGCGTGCCGGCCTTGGAGCCGTCGAGCATGTGGGTGCCCGGGCGCAGGTAGGCGCGCGGGCCGCAGTCGACGCCGTTCTCGATGACGGCCTCGATGGCGATGGTCTCATCGATGGTGCAGCCGCTGCCGACGGTGGTGTCGGTGAGACGGCTGTTGGGGCCGAGCTGGCACTCTTCGCCCACGGTGACGTGACCGATCAGATGCGTCTGCGGCCACACGACGGTGTCTCGGCCGATGGTGGCATCGGGGCCGATCCAGGCCTGCGTGGGGTCGATGAAGGTAACGCCCTCGGCCATCCAGTGCTCGTTGATGCGGTCGCGCGCGATGGCGGTGAGCTGTGCGAGCTGGATGCGGCTGTTGACGCCCAGGCCGTCGCGGTAGTCATCGCAGTGGAAGATGGAGACTGCCTGACCATGGCCTTTGAGGATCTCGAGCATGTCGGGCAGGTAGTACTCGGATTGCGCGTTGTCGTTGCCGATCTCGTCAATGTGGGCGGCGAGCTGCGCGCCGTCAAAGGCGTAGCAGCCGGCGTTGCACTCCAGCAGCGTGGCGGCCTGCTCGGGCGTGCAGTCTTTCTGCTCGATGATGCGCTCGATCTGGCCGTCGGCGCCCAGCTTGATGCGGCCGTAGCCGAAGGGGTCGGGCGGGGTCATGGTCATGACGGTGCAGGCGAGCTCGCCGGTGGCGACGGTTTGCGCGAACTTGGCAACGGTGTCGGCGGTGATGAGGGGCAAGTCGCCGTTGAGCACGACGACGGGGCCTTGCGTGATGCCGCAGGCCTCGAGCGCGACTTTCACGGCGTGGCCGGTGCCCAGGCGCTCGGTCTGCTCAACGCACTCGACCTTGGTGGCGCTGTTGGCGTAGGTGCCGTCGATAAGGGCGCGCATCTCGTCGGCGTGGCTGCCGATGACGACCACGACGCGGCTGCAGCCGGCCTTGATGGTGGCGTCGACGATCCACTGGACCATGGGCTTGCCCAGGATCTTGTGCGAAACCTTGCAGTGGTTCGACTTCATG
>RPYR01000130.1 GCA_008671285.1 Collinsella aerofaciens
AAGCTCCGAGCGCACCTCGGACAACTTGTTGCGCGCCTCGCTCTCGCGGGCACGCAGGTCCTTCAGGGCCGCGCGTGCCGTCTCGGTGGCCTCACGCGCATCGACCTGAGCCTGGCGCGCTTCCTCAAGAGCACCCTCAAGCTCCTCTGCGCGGTTGCGACGGCTCTCGAGCGAGGCCGTGACCTCCTCGAGCTGCTCGTCAATCTGCTCCAGGCGCGAGGCATACATGTTGTCCTCGACCTCGGCATTGCTCAGCGAGTCCTTCACCTTGGCGAGCTCGAGCGCGGCGTTGTCGGCCACGCGCTGCACATCGCGTTGCTCACGCGTAAGCTGCGAAATCTGATTGTCGAGCGCCACGCGCCGCTCGTGGAGCTCTGCGGCGGCAGGACCAGCGGCGTCAACGTCCTCCTGGGCCTGCATGTGCGCGCCGGTCACTTCCTCAAGCTGCGCACGCGCGTCCTCGAGCTCCTCGACCACGCGACGACGCTGATGCTCGGAGCTCGAAATCTGCCCGCGCATGTCAGACAGGCGCGACACCATGTTGTGGCCCTTTTCCTCGAGCAGGCGCATGTCGGAGTTAATGCGGCCGACCACATCTTGCATATGGCGGCGCTGCTCGCCCAGATCGCCCACAAACAGGCCCTTTTCCTCGAGCATGACCTGGAGCTTCTCGAGCTCGCGCTCCTTTTCGCCCATGCGGTACTGCGCAAGCTCCAGCTCGGCGGCACCTTCCTTGGAGCGGCTCTCCAGGTCGTTCCACTGCGACTGCAGCGAACGCAGCTCGTCGACAGCCAGCATCTGCGTAAGCTCGTTCGCGCGCGAGGACAACTCTTTGTACTTGCGCGCACGATCGACCTGACGCTCCAGCGGTCGCAGCTGACGGGCGATTTCCTTATTGATGTCGCGGGCACGCGTCAGGTGCTCGTCCATCGACTTAATCTTTTTGAGCGCACGCTCCTTGCGGCGCTTGTGCTTGGAGATGCCGGCGGCCTCCTCGATAAGGGCGCGGCGCTCCTCGGGGCGGCTCTGCAAAATGGCGTCGAGCTTGCCCTGGCTGATGATGGAATGCGTATCCTTGCCCAGGCCCGAATCGTGCAAGATGTCCTGAATGTCCATCAGGCGGCACGGGCTCGAGTTGATGAGGTACTCGCTTTCGCCCGAGCGATACATACGACGGGTGATGGCGACCTCGTCAAAATCGACGGGCAGCATATGGTCCGAGTTATCGAGCACAAGCGTGACCTCGGCGACACCCACCGGCTTGCGCGCTGACGAGCCCGAGAAGATGACATCCTCCATGGCCTGGCCGCGCAACTGCTTGGCGCTCTGCTCGCCCAGGACCCACAGGATGGAGTCGGAGATGTTCGATTTTCCCGAGCCGTTGGGACCGACGATGACGGTCAGGCCCGGCTCAAACGTCATATGGGCGCGGTCGGCAAACGACTTGAACCCTTTGAGCGTGAGGGACTTGAGATACACGGTTCCTCGCTTACACGTGCTTCTTATTGAGAATCACGCCGTTGGTGGTGTAACCCATACGGTCGAGCGCCTCAAGCGCGGCGGCTCCCTCGGCTTCCTTCTTAGAGGAACCGGAGCCGCGACCCTGGCGAATACCATCGATCAAAACCACAGCGGTAAAGGTGGGCGCATGCGCCGGGCCCTCGGAGCCAACGAGCTTGTACGCCGGAGGTTCGTGACCGTCGGCTTGCACACACTCCTGCAAAAACGACTTGGGGTTCGCGGGGTGCTCGGCACGCTCGGTGGCCAGGTGCGGCTTAAGCGTACGGTGAATGAACTCCGCCGCCGTATCCCAGCCGGCATCCAGGTACAGCGCGCCCACGAGCGACTCATAGACGTTCTCGAGGGCCGAATGCAGGCCGCGCGCACCGGTACCGGTCTCGGAGGCACCAAAGATGATGATGTCGTCAATGCCCAGCTCGTGAGAAACCTCGGACAGCGTAGCGCCCGAGACAAGCGACACCTTCAGGCGCGTGAGCTTGCCCTCGTCAAACTCCGGATAGGACTCAAACAGGGAGCGTGCGACCACAGCGCCCAAAATGGAATCGCCCAAGAACTCAAGGCGCTCATAGCTGGCAGAAACCGGCTGGCCCTCGACTGCCGAGGGATGCGTAAGCGCCGCGCGCAGCAGCACCTTATTGTTGAACTCGTGGCCCAAGATTTCTTGGGCGCGCGTAAGTCGTTCGGATAAAGCCAAGACTTAGGCCTCCTTGGCAGCTTCGATAGCGTCGACGGCGTCGGCGACAGAGTTGAGCGAGAGCAGAGTCTCGTCATCGATCTCGAGGTTGAACTCGTCCTCGATAGCCGTAACCAGCTGCAGGCGCTCGAGCGAGTTGGCATCGAGGTCGTCAAAGGTGGTCTCCTCGCTAATTTCGGCAACATCGACGCCCAGAACGTCAGCAGCGACCTCGGCGATCTTGTCGAAGATTTCGGAGCGGTCCATAGCGCTTCCTCTCATAGTGCATGAATACCAAAAGAATGGTACCGCCCGGGCGGTACCAAGACACGGTTCTGATTCTACCCCACAACGTGCGCCGCGAAGCACATAACAGCGCCCTAACTCGCTCTTATAAAACGATACCGTCCATAGAGTTGGCGACATTCTCAACCAGCCCGGCGCGCACGGCTTCGGCCGCCGCGAGCGTACCGTTTTTAACAGCCTCGACCGAGGTAGCGCCATGGCCGATCAGGACCACGCCGCGCAGGCCCAGAAGAATCGCGCCGCCCTTGGCGTCGCCAGAGAGCTTGGCCTTAATCTCGCGCATCTGCTTTTTGATGAGCAGCGCGGCAATCTTCGTGCCGAGCGAAGACATAAAGGCACCCTTAAGCTCCTGCAGCAAAAACTTGGCAGCGCCCTCGGTGGCCTTGAGCGCGATGTTGCCCGACATGCCATCGGCGACCACGACGTCAAAATTGCCCGACGTAAGATCGGTGCCCTCGCAGTTGCCCACAAAGCCGGGAACCGCTGCCTTCATGGCCGGGAAGCACGACTTGGTAAAGATGGAGCCCTTCTCGTCCTCGGTGCCATTGGCAAGCAGACCCACGCGAGGATGCTCAATGCCCAAAACCACACGGGCATAGGCAGAGCCCATCTGGGCGAAGCGCACCATATCGTCCACCGTGACATCGGGATTGGCGCCCATATCGCACAGCACCGTCAGGCCGCCGGCGCGATTGGGCAGTGCGTTGGTCAGGCACGGACGGACCGGCTGTTTCTTGCCCTCTGCCAAATACCTAAACGGTGTGACGTAGGCCGTGGCGGCAGCGGTCATGGCACCGGTCGAGCCGGCCGAGAAAAACGCGTCCGCATTGCCCTTCTTGATGGCACGGCACGCAAGCACGATCGAGGACTTGCGCTTGGTCATCACGGCGCGAATGGGATCGTCCTCCATGCTGATGACGTCGGGGGCCTCCAGGGCCTCCACGCGGGCATGCGCCGCGGCAAAGGGGTTGACGATTTCGGCAGGACCGACGGCCAAGACCTCGATCTCGGGATCTGCCGCAAGCGCGGCCTCGATACCATCGAGAACAACCTGGGGCTTCTCGTCTCCGCCCACAACGTCAACACAAACGCGAACGTTACTCATTTCATATGCTCCTTATACAAAAATGGCCGACTCATTGAGCCGGCCATTGTGGTTCCAGTTGGAACGGCATCGCATCTAGAGTATACAGTTACTCGGTAACGATAACCTCGCGGTCCTTGTAGAAACCGCAGCTGGGGCACACGTGGTGCGGGAGCTTAACAGCGCCGCAACGGGGGCACGTGGACTGAGCCGCAGCCGAGATCTTCATGTTGGCGGAACGACGGGTATGGGTGCGGATACGACCCTGCTTTTGTTTAGGTACGGGCATAGTGACCTTCCTTATGAACTATCCAGTGTGGCGATTACGCGCAAGTAGCGATACTACCACAGTTTTACTCGTCAAGCTTGAGATTCTTTAATGCTGCAAATGGATTTTCCGTGGCAGCGGCCCATTCGGCCTCTGCCTGGGCGGCGCAATCGCATTGCTCGACGTTGAGATTGATGCCGCAGGTGGGGCAAAGGCCGCGGCAATCGGGCTTGCACAGGACAACGAACGGCGTGTCCATGACGACCGCGTCGTTGATGGGCTCACCCAGATCGACGATGCGATCCTCGCCCAGCAACTCGTAGCCGTCTTCGTAGGCCTCGGGGTCCTCGGGCTCCTCAAAGAGATAGAACTCCTCGATCTCGCCCGCGATATCAAACGAGGCGGGCTCCAGGCAGCGGTCGCACTCGCCGGTGGCGTGCGCGCGAACCATGCCCGAGAGCAGACCACCGGTACCGGCGTTGGTAAAGACCACGTCGTAGGCAATGCCGTCCTGCAGCTGGTACTCCTTCTCGCCCACCGTGTAGGTGGCGACATCGACCTTGCCGGTCAGCGGATAAGAGTCTCCGGGAAACTCGAGCTGCTCGGAAAGATCGACGGTTACGCTCGGGAACTCAGCCATTACCACTGACCATTCTGCTGGGCGGCACCCTCGTTGAGCTGCTGACGGCAACGGGTGACGGTGCCGGTCAGGCTCTTGAGGTTCTCCTCGAGGTGCGTAAAGACCTGCTCGGCGTAATCCTCGGCGGCATAGCGCGTCTCGCGCTCGTACTGCTGAGCGCGGTCGCGAATGTCATCGGCCTGTTGCTGCGCCAAGCGGACGATCTCCTGCTCACCGGCAATGGTGAGGGCCTGCTGCTGAGCATCGGCAATGATGGAATCGGCCTGAGCGGCGGCGGAAGCCATAAGCTCCTCGCGCTCTTTGAGGATACGGCGGGACTTCTGCCACTCCTCGGGATAGCTCATGCGGATCTCATCGAGGATGTTAAAGAAGACGTCGGCGTCGATAACCTTCATCTGGGCGTTCTTGCCGAACGGCGTCTTAGCCTCTTCGATGAGCCCCTCGAGCTCGTCGACAAGACTCACGATCCTGTCGCCAGGAAAATTCTCGCCCGGCATCCGGTCTCCTTTCATAGGTAACATATCATCGAGTTAGTTTACCACATGCCACCAGGCAATAAAAAATGTCACGAAAAGCGATGTTTGAGCGCTTCGACCACGTTGGGCGGCACAAACGTCGACACGTCGCTGCCAAGCGACGCGATCTGGCGCACCACCGAGCTCGAGATATAGCCGTACTGCGGAGCACTCATGACAAAGATAGACTCCAGCTCGTTATCCAGGCGGTAGTTGAGGTCGGCCTGCTGCAGCTCGTACTCAAAGTCGGTCATGGCGCGCAGGCCCTTAACGACGGCACCTACCCCCTGTTCACGTGCAAAGTCGACCAGCAGGCCGGTGAAAGGCAGTACCTCGATGCCGTCCAAATCGCCGAGGGCCTCGCGGGCCAGCGCCACGCGCTCGTCGAGCATAAAGGTGGTACCCACGCCGTTTTTACCCTGCGATTCGGCCACAGCGACAATCACGCTGGGAAAGATGCGGCGGGCACGGCGAATCACGTCTATGTGACCAAAGGTGATGGGATCGAAAGTGCCCGGGACGATCACGCGGTTGATGGTGTCATTCATGGGTGTCCTCCGAAGGCGCATGCTCGTCATTTTCGTTCTCGTCAGCATGGTCGTTCTCGTCCTCGGCCGCCCAGCGCAGCAAATCAACCGAGGTAATGCCGTAACGCTTCTCCCGCACGGTCTCAAAACCAGCTGGATGAGCGCCAGCATCGGATGCGGCATGCTCAAACAGGGCAAAGGCCCCGGGTGCCAGCAGTCCCTGCTGGGAAAGATTTTGCAGCAGCTCCTCGACTGGCTCGGCGCCAAAGGCATACGGCGGATCGAGCAGGACCAGATCAAAGGGACCGCCCGGCACGCGACCGCGCGAGGCGCTCGCCAGCACATCGCCGGTAACGACGCGCCAGCGCGAGCGGTCGCGGCACAGCGACTCGATATTCTTGGTGATCAGACGGGCGGCATTGCGATCGATCTCGAACGTGGTGAGCGAATGGGCGCCACGCGAGAGCATCTCGATTCCCAGGGCACCGGAGCCGCCAAAGGCGTCCAGCACGCGGACCTCGTCCAAATCGAAGTCGAACGCCGACATGACCATGGACGCGCATGCCTCGCGCACGCGATCGGTCGTGGGACGGGTGACATCGCGCCCGCGCGGCTCTTCGATCTTGCGGCCGCGCCATTCACCGCCGATGATTCTCATCCTCCGCTGACCTCCTTAAAGATATGTCGATAGCGTGTGGCGACCGCGTCGCGCAAGGGGCGCGTCGCCACGGAGTCAAGGTTGCTAGCATACCGCAAGAGCTCGACCGCGTCCAAATGAGCCCATTCGATAAGATCCTCGTCGGCGTCCAGGTCCACAAAGCGCAGGGTCACACCGCCGTGCTGGCGATACCCCAGGATCTCGCCCTCGTGGCGCAGGCGCAGGTCCATCTGGGCGAGCGTAAAACCATCCGAGGTCTTTTCGAGCGACTGGAGACGGTCTTGCGCCGCGGATGCGCCGCCGTTGCCCTTGGAGTGCGTCATGACCAGGCAGGTGCCCGACACGCTGCCGCGGCCCACGCGACCGCGCAACTGGTGCAGGGCCGCCAAGCCAAAGCGCTCACCGTTCTCGATGACCATGACGGTGGCGTTGGGCACGTCGACGCCCACCTCGACCACCGTGGTCGATACGAGCACGTCGATCTCTCCGCGCTTGAAGGCATCAATCACGCGGTCCTTCTCCCCCGCCGACATGCGGCCGTGAAGGCGTTCGATGGTAAGTCCCGGCAACGCCAGGCGCAGTCGGTCGAGCTCGGTTGCCGTATCGTGGAGCGGTACAGGCACGGTCACGCGGCCCTCGTCGTCGCGGGCGATACCGGGTACGTCTTCCAGCTCATCGGCCGAGTCACTCGGCTCCACAAGCGGGCAGATCACGTAAGCCTGCTGGCCCTTTTCATACGCCTCGCGGATGGCACCGTAGGCCAAATCGCGGCTCGGCTCGGTGAGCACGCGCGTCGTAACGCCCGCCCCCGGAACAGGTCGATGGCGGATGATGCTCGTGTCCAGGTCGCCGTAGACCGAGAGCGCCAACGTGCGCGGGATCGGCGTGGCCGTCATAACGAGAAGGTCGGCACCCGGGCCCTTGGCACGCAGAGCATTGCGCTGGCCCACACCAAAGCGGTGCTGCTCGTCGATGACGACAAGCGACAGATGCTTAAACGCCACGTTGTCCGAAAGGACCGCGTGGGTTCCAAAGAGGACGTCGAGCTCGCCCGATTCCAGCTGCGCATGGATCTGCTCGCGCTCGGCCGCCGGCGTGGCACCCGTCAGGAGCGCCCAAGACATGCCAGCCTGGGAGAGCAAGGGGCCGGTCTTATCGGCATATTGGCGCGCCAGCACGCCCGTAGGCGCCATAACGCAGGACTGAGTGCCCGAATCGGCCGCGACAGCCAGCGCGCAGGCGGCGACGGCGGTCTTACCGGTGCCGACATCGCCCAGCAGCAGGCGGTTCATCACGCGCCCGCCATCGCACATGTCGTGCAGGATGTCTTTGAACGCGGCCTCCTGCTCGTCGCTCAACGAAAACGGCAGGGCTTCCTTGAGCGCCGCCAGGTGCTCGCCCGCGGCGTGGACGTAGGGAGCGACTTCGACCAAGCCGCCGTCGTTGCGCAGGCGCAGCGCCAGCTGAAGGTAGAGGCACTCCTCGTAGGCAAGGCGACGTCGCGCGATATCCCGCTCGGCCATACTCGATGGAAAATGAATTGAACGCAGCGCACGGGCATTACTCATCAGGCGGCGCTTGACGCGCAAGCGTGCAGGAATCGGATCGAAGGGATTGCCGACAACCTCAAGCGCACCGCTAACGATGCGGCGCATCCACGCCTGGCTCACCCCATCGCTCACGTAATGGACCGGCAGAATGGTGCCCGCGGCACGCCCACCCTCGAGCTTTTCGAAATGCGGAGAGGCCATTTGCTTAAAGCCGTAGGCAAACTCGACCTTACCCATCACGGCCAGGCGGTCTCCCTGCTTAAACTGCTGGGCAATCCATGGCTGACGGAAAAAGGCGACTTGCAGCACGCCCGTCTCGTCCACCAGCGAGACCTCGGTCACCTGCATACGCGGGCGAGGCTGCTTTTGAACAATGCGATCGACCGTGGCGACTATCGTGCAAACGGTACCGATGGGCGCCATCTCGATAGACCAGGAGCGCGTGAAGTCGAGATATCGATGAGGGATATGGAGAAGGAGGTCCCTCACCGTCCGAATTCCCAGACGGCGAAGGGCCTCCTCACGTTTACCCGAAACATATTTGAGTCGCGCGATATCCTCGTCGAGCGCATTGCTCTGGGCAAAGCGCTCCGAGACGCGCGGCACGGAGCACAGCTCGGACATGGG
>RPYR01000209.1 GCA_008671285.1 Collinsella aerofaciens
ACTCCCTGTTGCGAGCGAGAGCAGAGCAACAAACAAAAGCTTCGGGACGTGGCGCAGCTTGGTAGCGCACTTGACTGGGGGTCAAGGGGTCGCTGGTTCGAATCCAGTCGTCCCGACCAGAAGTTTGCAGGTCAGGCACCTAGTGCCTGACCTTTTTTGTTTTAAGCAATTGCTTAATTTTGATTAATCAACAGGGTGCCAAAAATCACCCTGCGCGATAATCGCCTTTTGCGGCTACTTGCGCGTTTTGCACACGCTTGGACCGATTTATTAACGCGATATGAATCTACATACGCGTAGCTGGTATACAGTCGAGTACAGACTGTATTTATCGCGGCGATTTACGCAGATATAGCGACTGTAACGAACAAGCGTGTCGCTGTATTTATTCCAGTAGTTCACTTGATCGGTGGACAAGTGGGCTGTTGCAACGAAACGCCAAGCAGTACGGGCTCTATACGAGGACGCCGCAGAGGTAATGGCGGAGGAGTGCGGCTGGCGCTCTGAGAGCCGCTGTATGACCCTATTTCTCCTCAACCCGAATACCTGCCGCGAACCTAAACCGTTCGTACACTTGCCAAAAGATAGGCCCGCGCGGAGTCGCGCGGGCCTTGCACTAGAAAATCTAGAAGCACCAAGCGGGAAACACGTTGCCGGCACTGTTGGCACTACCGCTGCTCCAGCGACCGAAAGGGTCAACATAGATAAAGTCCGTTGAGTCACTCGGAGACACGGAACGAGTGCTGAAATAGCACACAATCTCAGGTCCAGAATACCTCGGCGTCGCATAGTACTCGTACTGGGCGCCGTCAGACTGGAGGTCTCCGTAAATCTCGGTCGTCGAGAGGATGAAGACCTTGTCATTCGTTGCCGTCGGAGTGCCGGCGCTACCGCCGCCCTCGTTGTCCGTCATCTTCGTGACGGCCTTCGCCTTGGACTGGAGCTCGGCCGGCAGGAGCGCCCAGAGGTCACCGGAGTTCAGGCGGGCGCGGAGCTTAGAGGACCTCCAACCGCCGACATTGGTCTTTGTGTCGTTCCAGATGTGTTTGTATAGGACATCGTTGGTCGTCTCAAACGTCAGCCCCGCCTTGCCGCTACCGTCGGCGAGGTCGTCATGGTTGATACCGATGATGCGGTATCCGGGCATCGTGGTGTCCGCACTGCGAATCTCTCATAGAGGATATGCCACAACTTGATAATTTCGCAGCCATAAGGAAGAACCTTTTCAATGTTTCTGAGGACAGCACGATTGAAGAAGCCTCGGTCCATGAAGGAGACTTTCCCATTTACATAGATTAAGATAAGGTCGTGAATGACCAATATGAACTTGAGCATATTCCGTCCGTATTCATACTGGATGACCAAGGAAACATCATCGGCTCATCCGAAGGAGAGGAAGAACCTCTTGCCTTATTAAAGAAATACGCCGAATACAACGGATATAAAGCGGAAGGAGGCGACATCGAGTAACTATCAAAGGCCAGTTTAAGGAGCCAGCCATGAAGAAATGCCTGCCCTCCATCGTCTCAGCAGCTCTTTGCTTCTCCCTTGTCATGACACCATTTGTGCCCGTTGCGGCAGCCTATGCCGACGAGGGATCTCCCGCCGAGAGCAGCGAGATCTACGTCGGAGACAACTACGACGAAAATTACGATATATCCCTTTTTGAGCGCGGACGCTGCACGGATTCATATTCCAAGGCGTGGTGCGATTCTCACGGATTTGCAAATAACCGCACCGTCCCTCACAAGGTCAAGCTGAACGCGAAGGAGGAGGCTTGCCTGCGCGATCCCTACCTTGCTGGCACCGCTGAAGTTATCGCCGGTCTCGTGACAACCGGTCCCGGCGGCGGCTTGTTTGCAACCGCAATGACATCGTACCGACTTTTCACTTGCATGTTCTAAAAGGAAGTTGCCATGCTGTCGCAAACTCAATCGAGATACTTGACCACAATCGGCTTTGCCCTGCTTGCATTACTCTTTGCTAGCGACCTTTTGCTGAAACCGCCCAAGGAACTCGTTTCGCTTGCCATAGCCTGCATTTCCGCCCTTGACTTTACGGCAACCCTATTCGTCGGACTAAAGGAGAGGAAAAAGGGCGCAGTCGTTGCATCTGCCGTAGGCGTGGTCACAGCCATTGCCTCATTCTTTATCTGACGCATTGGTGATCTAGGGGCGATATCGTAGGAATACGACCGGGAGAGCCGGGACCAGATTGCCCGGGTTGCCCGGTCGGCTCGCGCGACGGCGCGGCGGTTCCACAGAAAGCTCTCCGGACTTCACGCCGTTTCTGATCGCATTGTAGACAGCCATCTCGTCTTCGCAGTCGGCGAGCACGCGGTGTGCGTCGTCGTTTTGGATGTCCAGTTAATCTCGAAGGTCCTCCATGCACCAGCGTTCGAGATTTGGCCATGCGCGTTGCGCGAGCTGATAAGTGTCGATTGCGATGTTGTAGTTAAAGTCCAGGCCAAAGCCGTCCCAGGCAGAACGGCTTTGTTTCCTTGATTATCAACTTCATCCGGACACTTCCCGCATTCATCCGTGTGTACGGATGAATGCGGGGTTCGATACCCCGGCGGCCTGATCGGCAGACCGACGGGAATTCTCACTCCTCGAAAAAAGCCGGCACTCGGTTAGTCCTACGCATCTTGAAATCGCCAGTCTCGTGGGAGACGTAGAGAATGCCCTCCATCCCGTCTCGCGATGCATATGAAAGGTGAACAGAACCGCAATCCGCTCCATCATTGTCGAGAAGATCGAACGAGTTCGGGTCGCTCGTTGCGGCCAAACGACCACTCAGACAAGAGCCATCGTCATTACAGATTTGCCATTCCATATCTTCACCTGCAAGAATCGCCATAGACGGCTTGGTCGCGCCATCGTTGACATACATCCCATCTATGCCAAAACCGTTTTCAGCGCCATCGATGAACGACTGCTCGGACCTAAACCTCGCAAATGATGCACATAGCACCATTGCAAGACAAAGTGCAAAGCCAACAATCGCTATCTTTGCATAGCTCTTGCCTATCATGTCATTCACCTCCTTCGTATGTATCGAGGTATTCCTGCTTGAGCGTCTGCGAGGACGACTTGATCTTTTCCACGAGCGTGCCGGCCTCGATGAAGTAGAACGAGTTGGTGAGGTCTGCCAGGTCGTCGAGCAGATGGCTTGAAATGAGCACGCTTCGTCCCCGCGCCACCTCGCTGCGCATCGCGTCGCAGGAGGTTTTCCGCTTTCCCGGATCGAGGCCGTTCAGCGGTTCATCGAGGATAAGGTACGGGCAAC
>RPYR01000053.1 GCA_008671285.1 Collinsella aerofaciens
GACGGTCGGCACGCAGGAGCGGAAAAGCTCCTCGTCGATGCCCTCGACGTCGTAGCGGTTGATGATCCTCAGGGCCTCGATGCCCTTGATGCCGAGAATTTCGGTCAGCTCGACCTTGAGCTGCTGAGCCTCGACGTCGAACCCGGGTTTCTTCTCCACGTAGATACGAGAGACCATTGGTTCCTGCCTTCCTGATCGGTTGGGCGTACGGTACGGTATGTGGCAGCGGTCGGTTTGCGGGGTCTGCCCTGCGGTCGCCTTGAGCCACATGTTTGTAAACCTCACTATGATACGACAGCTCGCGGCGCGTTGAGGACGGCGAGGGTGCTACAGTGAAGCGCAAACAAGAGAAAGGCATCACATGGCATTCGTTTCGCTCGCCATCATCGCACTCGTGGCCTTTGCGAGTCCTTTTATCGCCTCGGCGATTCCCGGAAAACCCGTTCCCGAGACGGTCTTTTTGCTCGTGCTCGGCGCGGTGCTGGGACCCCATATGCTCGGCGTCATCCATGTAGATGCTGAGGTCTCGCTTGTGTCCGAGCTGGGCCTGGCCTTCTTGTTCCTGCTTGCCGGCTTTGAGATCGACCCCAAGAGCATCACGGGCGTCGAGGGGCGCTACGGCTTGGCGACGTGGGTCGTCACGTTTGGTATCGCCTGGCTTGCCGTGCGCTTTACCCCGTGGTTCTCGGTCAGTCATTTCGACGGTATCGCCGTGACGCTTGCCCTCACTTCGACGGCGCTCGGCACGCTCGTGCCCATCATGCGTGAGCGCTCGCTCACTGGCACGCGTGTGGGCGACTCGATTCTCGCGTATGGCACCTGGGGTGAGCTCGGCCCTGTGCTCGCCATGTCGGTGCTGCTGTCTGCCCGCACTGGCATCCAAACGCTCGTAATCCTTGGCTTGTTTGCGGTGGTTTGCGTGTTGCTGGCTGTGGTCCCAAGCCGCTCCAAGCGTGTCGGCAGCCGCTTCTTTGCGTTTGTCGAGGAACGCGCCGATACCACGTCGCAGACCTTCGTGCGCCTGACGGTGCTCATCCTGGTCACGCTCGTGGCGTTCTCGGCCGTCTTTGATCTCGACATCGTGTTGGGTTCTTTTGCCGCCGGCTTGGGCTTGCGCTATATCATCCCCGAGGGCAACCATACGCTCGAGACCAAGCTCGATGGCCTGGCCTACGGCTTTTTGATTCCGGTATTCTTTACCGTATCGGGCGCAAAGATCGATCTGACGGCCGTGGCGTCGCGCCCGGGTCTGCTCGTGGGCTTTATCGTGGCGTTGTTGATTATTCGTGCCGTGCCCATTCTTATTTCTATGAGCATTTGTCCTGCGACGCGCGATGTGTCGGCGTATGGTCGCATTACCGTGGCCCTGTACTGCACCACGGCCCTGCCGATCATCGTTGCCGTGACAAGCGTTGCCGTCAACGCGGGCGCGCTGTCGCAAGATATTGCGTCGGTCATGGTTGCTGCCGGTGCCATCACGGTGTTCTTGATGCCGTTGCTCGCGCAGCGCTTCTACCGCGTGGTCGACGCCGCGCCGGTCGCCGCCGTGGCAGAAGTTGCCGAGCATCCATCCGATGCGCTCGACATCCTGCGCGCCCATCACGATTTGGCGAGCCTGCTCGCACGTGAGCACGAGCTGCTGACTTCGCATGGCCATGGTCGCGTATTCGAGGGCTTGCCTACGCTCGATACGATTGCCGAGCGTCTTTCCGCCGAGGCGGCGAGCGGCCACATCGATGCCCGCATCGTGGACGCGGCGCATCTTCTTGCCGATAAGACCTATGGTGATGAGGTCGACCCGTCCGAGCTGACCCCGCGCGAGCGTCGCCGCCTGGAGCGCGCCAAGCTCGCCGTGCGCGAATACCGCCGCCGCATGCTGGAGCTCTATGCAAGAGAAGAAGCCGAGGACGACGACGGCAAGTAGTCGATACTCTCTCGGGGAAGCCGCGTCCCGCTTTGAAGGCTCGGAACGGGATGTGGTTTCCGAAACGGGGGCCGTTGGGAAACTGTGTCCCGGAATGGGCGCTCAGAGTGGGATGCAGTTTCCGCGAGAGACCCGTTGCGGAAACGGTATCCCAGAATCGGCGTTCAAAACGGGGCGCTCTTTCCGAAACATGGCCCCGAGGGAAGCTGCGTCCCGGTCTGAGTCGGGACTGCGGGACACAGCTTCCCTTTCAAACAGAAGAAGGCGCGCTGCCTGCAGTTGATGCAGACGGCGCGCCTTCTTTGTTGGACTATGTTGAGGCTGGGAGCTGAGGCTTGTGGTCCCTTAAGAGCGGGCGGCTCCGTCGACGGGGAGCACGGCGCCCGTGACGTAGGAGGACATGTCGCTCGCCAGGAAAACAAAGGCGTTGGCGACATCCTCGGGCTCGCCCATGCGACCCAGCGGAATGGTGGCGACGATGGGCTTAATAACCTCTTCGGGCAGGTTGGCGACCATATCGGTCTTGGTTACGCCAGGCGCGACGGCGTTGACGCGGATGCCCATGGGGGCGAGCTCGCGCGAGAGCGACTGGACCATACCGTTGACGGCAAACTTGGACGTGGGATAGCCAACGCCGGAGGGCTGACCGTACTTGGCGACCATCGAACTCGTGGTGGTGATGGTGCCGCCATGACCTGCCTCGGTCATGATCTTGGCGGCTGCCTGGTGGCCATTAAAGACGGCGACGACGTTGAGGTCCATAACCTTAGCGAACTCCTCGGCCGTGTAGTCCAAAAGGGGTGAGCGCTGGGAGATGCCGGCATTGTTGACGACTGTATCCAAACCGCCCATATCGGCTGCAGCCTGGGTAAAGGCCTCGGTCACGGCCTCGAGCGAGGTGAGGTCGCAGGAGCGGCCCCAGACCTTGGCGTCGGGATAGGCGGCCGCCAACTTCTCAACGGCCGCGTCGGCAGTCTCCTGGCGTGAGCCAAAGACGGTGACGGCAGCGCCTTCCTCGATAAAACGGCAGGCGATCGCATAGCCGATACCGCGCGTGCCTCCGGTGATGATTGTTTTCTTGCCCTCGAGCAACATGGTGCTTCCTCTCATCGCGGGCGGACATTCGCAGCACAGCGTAGCGGTAGCCGGAATCGGCCGCGTTTGCATATCGGTGAACGGTAGTCCGCGTTACCGATGAGCGGCTCGCGCAAATATGCTCTGCCGTTGTGCTTACGGCAGGTGACAAAAGGGCTCCCGTCCCACATCGGACGGGAGCCCTCAAGGCGCGTATTGCTAGGCGAGCGTTGGGCTAGTTCGCCATGACGCCTTCGGTCCAAGCCTCAACGTCCTCGATGCGCAGGACGTTGGCGACCTCGGCCACGCAGTCGACGCTGGCAAGTTCGGCGGCGGCAGCCTGGACGTCCTTCTCGAGTGCGCGGTGCGTCAAGAAGATGACCGAGCAGGCATCGCTGACGCCCGACTTGCCGTCCTCGACCTGGTTGATGAGCGAGATCGAGATGTTGTGCTTGGCAAAGATGTCGACCGTCTCGGACAGGGCACCTACGCGGTCGGCGACCTTCAGGCGCAC
>RPYR01000178.1 GCA_008671285.1 Collinsella aerofaciens
CAAAACGCGGCCGCTTACTTTATCGGCAACATGGCCAATGACAAGTGAGCCGATAACGCTCACCACGGTGGAGATGGCATTGGAGATGTTGTACTGCGCAAGCGTGATCCCGAGGTCGCTGACGATGAGCGGCTGAAACAGGCTCATGCAGTTAACGAAAATCGTGTAACACGTGGCCATGATCACAAAGCCGGAGGCCACCACGAGCCAGCCGGGGAAGAACTTACGTTGCTGGGACATACTGTTCCTTTTTTAAACAAACGAGTAGCAAGATTGGGCGCTACCGGTGGTCGGCGATGTAGCCCAAAGCGACAGCGGTATAGGCCGCGGCGCCAAGGGGAAGCTCGGCATCGCTAAAACGTGCCTTGGGATGGTGCTGAGCAAAATGCTCGTCCGTATCAGTCACGGCAGCGCCCACGGTAAAGTACGCGCTCGGGATCTCGCTCGAGATAAGCGCAAAGTCCTCGCTCGCCATGGCATGGAACAGCGGCAGGAAGGCGGCCTTGGGCAGCACCGCGCCCACGTAGCCAAGCGACGCCTGGGTCATGTCGTCATCGAGTACGAGCGGGGGAACATCCGAGAGCGTCTCGATAGTAGCCGGCGTACGATAGGTCGTGCCAACACCTTTGACGACCTCCGCGATGCGGGTCTTGAGGTGCTCCACGAGCTCGACGTCGAAGCCGCGCAGCGTACCTTCGAGCACGCAGGTATCTGGAATGACGTTGGCCGCTTGGCCACCGGCAAACTTACCCACGGTCAGTGCGACCTCCTTGGCCGCCGGCACCTCGCGGGAGATGAGCTCCTGAAGTGCCAGATGCACGTGCACACCCGCCGTGATGGGGTCGATGCAGATTTCGGGGCTCGAGCCATGGCCGCCCTTGCCCTGCAGCGTGATGCGGAAACCGTACACGCCCGAGAGCGCCGGGCTGCCGTAGAGCACCAGGCCGAGCGGCGACTGGCTATTGACATGCATGGCAAAGGCGACCTGAGGACGCGGGTTCTGCAGCAGACCGTCGGCGATGGCGGCGCGAGCACCCTCAAAGGTTTCCTCGCCCGGCTGGAACAGCAGCTTAACCGTGGCGTTGGCATCAACAAGCTCTGCCTCGCGCGCCTTGAGCATACGAGCCGCACCAAGCAGCGCCGTCGCGTGCATATCGTGTCCGCATGCGTGCATGCAGCCGTTCGTAGAGGCGAAAGGCTCGCCGGATTCCTCGGCAACGGGCAGGGCATCCATATCGCCACGGAGCATGATGACCGTACCGGCCTGTTCGTCCGTGCAGACGCCATTGCCTTGGGCCGCGGCGGCACCGGCGCCGACAAGGCCCACAACGCAGGAACCATCAACGAGCGTGGCAAATGGGATGTCCATCTCGGTCAGGCGCGCTTGGATATACGCAGAGGTCTGTGGGAGGCTATTACCCAGCTCGGGCATCTGGTGGAGATCGTGTCGCCACGCAGCGAGCTCGTCTGCAAAAGCCTGAGCTTCTGCAACAAGACCGTCACCGATAGCGGTCTGCGCCGCTGCGGTGGCCTTAGGCGCTGATTGCGGTTGAAGATCGGACAAAGCTGGTGCCATAGATGCCCTCCAGTATCGTTTTTGCAGCAAGCACTTTGATAGCGTAAAGTGCAAGGTACTACTTTAAGGGCGAGGCATAAAAAATGCCGCCCCGGGAGGGCGGCGCAACAAGTTGTTTACAATTGCGGGCGCGGCTTTCGACGCAAAAAATCGAAGTGAGTCTCGCTCAAGATAATCGACAGGAAGATGAGCGCGAAGCCGGCGAGCAGGCGCGAGGTGAGCGCCTCCCCCATCAGCAGCACCGAGAACAGCACACCCGAAGGCGACTCCATCGAAAGGAGCAGCGAGCCCGTCGAGGCCGGGACATGCGCCAGGCCGACGTTTTGGATGAGCAGAGCCGCGCATGTGCAGCCCACCGAGAGAAACGCCATCGCACTGATAAAGCTCGGCGTCCACACGGACAGAGGCGCTTGGGTCTCGAATAGCAGCGACGTTGCCAGGCTCAGCACGCCGTTGCCCACAAACATCCAAAACGTGATGACGTTGATGTCCATTTTGCGACCGTACTTGGCAGTCACCGCCATCTGGATGGCGAAAAAGGCCGCACCCGCCAGCGTAATGACGTCACCGATGTTGAATTCAACGCTATCGAGTGCGACGAGGCCAATGCCCGCTAGGCACAGCAGCGCGGCACCCAAGTTGTAGCGCGTGAGCTTTTCGCCGCTCAGGAAATAGCTCGCGAACGGTACAAGGATGCAATACGTGCCCGTCAAAAAAGCATTCTTGCCCGCCGTGGTGTGCGCCAGACCGACTGTCTGCAGGGCGTAGGCGGCCCACATAAGTGCGCCCATGCCAAGTCCGACGATAAGGTTGCGGGCGTTGAGGTGCGCGATGATGCGCTTGTGGAAGATGAAAAACATGACCAACGCCGCAGGCAGAAAGCGCACGTAGAGCAGTTCGAACACCGGAATGGTGTCGAGCGCGTCCTTCATGGTCGTAAAGGAGTAGCCCCAGACGACTGCCACCGAAAGCAGCAGGACTTTCCAGAACAGCGGCGAGCGAGCGCCGGCGCCGCGGGAGGTGCCGCCCGCGCCCAGGTCCTCGCGAGCAACAGGGCTATCGGGCATCATTTCGATATTGTCAGTGGCATGCTGGGCCATAGGGCATCCTCGCGCTCAATCTGGGCGTGGTGTCCGCACGCGCATGGCTGCGTGCCGCCTCATGGTCAAATAAAAGCAGGGCGCACCGGACCCCCGGCACGCCCCGCTACTGTAGCAACAACCAAGCAGCCCGTGCAATTCACTACGCTAAAGCATCGGGTTGGAAGATCTCGATGTTCCGACGGCGTTTACGTTGCTGAACTAAATCAATTTGGTTGACTCCAGTTTTTCGATGATCCAGTCGTTGGCTTTGATGACCGGGCGGCGGAAGACGACGCCCAGTGCCAGCGACGGAATCAGATAGCTCGCCAGAATGCCTAGCTCAATCCAGTACTCCATGTGGTACGCACCGGCCATGGCGGCATGCATGGCGTTGATGCCGTGGGTGAACGGCAGGAACGGATAGATCGCCTGGAACACGGGGCCGGTCATCTCGATGGGGAACGTGCCGCCCGAACCGCCGACCTGCATGACCAGCAGCACGACGGCGAGCGCCTTGCCGATATCGCCAAACGAAACCGTAAGCGTGTAGACGATATTGGAGAACACGAGACTCGCGACCCAGCCCGCCAGCACAAACTGCAGCGGGTCGTCGCACTGGATGCCAAAGAACAGGATGTCGCCCGCACACACGAGCGTTGCCTGCAGCAGGGCCAGACCGCCAAAGAACAGGTAGCGGCCCAGGTAGATCTCGTGCAGGCGCACGGGGATGAGCTCGTTGATAAGCTCATCGTCAACCGAGACCTTCATCATGGCCGCCAGCACAATCGAGCCCACCCAGAGCGACAGAATCGTGTAGAACGGTGCCATGGCCGAACCGTAGTTGCGGATCGGATAGACCGGCTTGCGATCGAGCGCGACGGGGCCGGAAAGCGACACGGCCAGACCCTCGGGATCATTGCCGATCATCGTCTTGATCGTAGCGAGGTCATCCGACATCAAGGCGCCGTCGAGCTCGTCCTTAAACGCACTGATCTTGTCCGACGCCTCGCCCAGCTGATCAGAAGCCTTGTTGACCAGCTTTGCAGCCTTGGAGAGGCCCTTTGCCAGCGAACCGGATGCGTCGGTCAGGCCAACAACAGCACTATCCAGATCGTTCGAAATACCGTTCAGCGAATCCAAAACGCCCGAGATGGTCTTCTTGAGCTCCTTTGCCTTGGCCGAAAACGTAGAGTCGTAGTCAGTCTTGGCGCCCGAGATACCAGCCTTGGCATCCGCGATTGCCTGATCGACCTCGGCACGCGACTTATTAACCTCTGCCATGCTGTCAGAGAGAGACTTCGCGGTGGCCGTCAAGTCCTTGGCGTTGTTGCGATACTCCACAGCAATCCTGCTCAGCGATGTTGCCACAGACTTGAGGCTGTCCTGGAGTTTTTCGTCAGTCACCTGATCGGCAAAGCTGCGGAGCTGGTCGGCCGTGGCGTCGATATCGTCGGCACGCGTGTTGAGCGCCGCCGCGGCATCGTTGAGCTGGGACACTGTAAGGTCGACATGTTGATTCGCGGCATCAAATGCCTTCGCAAGCTCGGCGGACACGTTGTCAAACGAGCCCGCGCTTCCGTCAATCGCGGCATTGATGGCGTCGTTGGCGTCCTTCAGCGCTTCCTTGGAATCGCTAATACCGCTCTTGACATGCTCCATCAGCTGCTTCGTTGACTCATCGACCGTGCCCGTCTGCTTGAGCATGCCGCTCGCCGACGTCAGCGAATCGGACGTGGAGCTCAAAATGCCCGCCAGCGACGAAGCATTTGCCCGAACGTCTCGCAGGTCCTCAATCGAATCGCCGAGCGTCGAGGACAGGTTGGCGATAAAGTTACCCACCTGGTCGGTGCTCATGTAATCGAGCAGGCTGGACACCGTCTTAAGACCGATCGTCGTAATGGTCTCGGTAAAAGTTTTGTTAACCTGGCTCTGGACGGCGCTCGAACCCTTCTCGGTCACGATCTGCGCAATGGCGTTGGCATTCTGATTCTCGTAGAACTCGATATCGGCATGCTTCACGTCGGTCGAGAAAAGCGTCATCATGTCAGCGCTAAACGTTTTGGGGATAACGACGGCAGCATAGTACGCGCCCGACTTAACGCCCTCGATAGCCTTTTCGCGATTGTTGAGCACAACCCAATCGAAGCTCTCGTTGCCGCGTAGGGTGGCGGTCACGTTTTCGCCCACGTTAACCTCGACGGGGATCAAATCGCTCTCGTAACCCTCATCGGTGTTGACCACGGCGATCTTAAGATTGCCGGTGTTGCCGTACGGATCCCAGCTGCCGGCGATGTTAAACCACGCGTACAGACACGGTACGATAATGAGGCCCATCACGACAACCAAGCCGATCACGGAGCGAGACACGTTTTGGACATCGCGCTTAAACAGATGCAGGATGTTCTTCATTTATGCCTCACCTCCTTTGGAGTGCTTGCCAAGCGCGGTGGTATCTCCATCATTTGTGGCTGTGCTGTCGCTGCCCTGAGATTTATGGTGCGAGCCGATATGCGGCAAGCGGCCCGTGGACTGATCGCCGCCCTTGGCACCACGCTCGCTGGCGTTGAGGCCAAACATGTGGCGGGCGGCAGGAATGGCGGCCGTGTGTTCGCGCATCTCGCGACGCAGGTCCTCATCCGAAAGCGCCGAGATGCGCATCTGGGTATTGAGGCTCGCTCGGATATATTCGATATTGATAAGCCAGCCGCAGATGGCAATAACCGAGATGATCCAAATGACAAGCAGGATGATCTTGCCGTTATTGTCGATATCGAGAACCGTCGACAGGACAAAGAGCAGGACCTGAACGCCCACCACGGCGGCAAAACCGCCCTTGATGTAGTACGGGTAGCGATGTTCAAAGGCGACCGCATGATCGAGCAGTTCGCGACGGTACGAATCGGAATCGAGCATGCCGCGCATGGCCGTGCGCAGCGAGTAGCGCTGGCGCGGCAGGTCGTTGGACTCGCAAATCATCATACCGGTCGTGGAGAGCTGTTTATCAAAGAGCAGGTTAAGGTTGAGCAGCAGCGGACGCAGCTGCAGGCCGATAAAGAGCGCCACGATCAAGAACACGCCCAGAATGCACAGGTTAAACAGGTAGTTGAACGAATACATGCCGCCGACCGTCTCGCGCAGCAGATTGATGCCGTAGGTAAAGGGCAGCAGCGGGTGCAGCCACTGGAAGAAGCCGGGCATCATCTCGATGGGGTACATGCCCGACGAACCCGGGATCTGCACGATGACGAGAATGACGCCGATAGCCTTGCCGATATGCTTAAACGTGGTGGACAGCGCATAGATGATATTGACGTAGGTGAACGAAATGGCGATGCCGCCCAGCACGAACAGCAGCGGGCTGACGCACTGCACGCCAATCACCAGATCGCCTACCGTAACGATGATGGCCTGCAACGCGCCCAGGATCACCATGAGCAACCAGCGGCCAAAGTAGCCTTGGCGCGCCGTAAAGCTGCCAACACCTTCACGGTCGACCTCGAGCTTGTAAATGGCGATGAGCACATAGCCGCCCACCCAAAGCGCCAGATTGGTGTAGAAGGGAGCGATGCCCGAGCCAAAGCTCTTGACCGGATAGATTGACTTGGACGTCAACTCAACCGGAGACGCCATGAAATCTGCCACGTCATTGACATCGACGCCCATCAGATCGGCCAGCTCGCCCATGGACTCGGAGGTCTGCAGCGCCGCGATGTCATTGGCGGCGGTTGCAAGCTTGTCCTGGACCTTGGCAAGCGAGGAATCGGTCTGGGACAGCGTGGTCTTGGCCTGGCCGAGCGTAGCGCTAAGCTGCGCCAACGTGCCGCGCGCATTAGCAAGTGTAGGTGTCATACCCGAGACGATACCGGTCAGGTCGCCCGAAACGGCAGCAAAAGAGTCGAGCGCGCTCGAGGCCTTCGGCAGCGCGTTTTGGCCCAAGTCCGTCTGGGCTTGGCCAAGGTTGGTCGCACCGGTATGAATTGCGTTATTGATAGCGTCACTGGCACCCGAAACAGCCGCTGCGTCATTCGCCATGGCGCTCGACTGCGCGGACAGACCGTCCTTGATGCTCTGAAGCTTTTCATTCTGCTCTCGAAGCAAATCGATGGTCGATACAATGCGCGCGTCAATTTCCTCGGAACCTGTCGACGTGTCATTGGCGAGAATCTCCAAGTGCCCGATAACGGCCTTATTGTGGTCGATCGTCGCTTGAAGAGACTCGAGCGAGTTGTCGATACGGGTGGTCGTAGATGTGACCGCGCCCGTCAGCTTGCCGATGGCAGCGTTCGCAGAGGCCGACGTCTTGGTGAGCGCAAGGCTGCCTTCCGAGAGCGCCTTGGAGAGCGAGGTGATGGAGTTGCCCGCCGTGGTGCGAGCTTCGCTCAGCAGGTCGTTGCCCTGGGAGATCGCCTGCGTCAGCGACGGTGCCTGGCCTTGCAAGCCGGCAAGTGCCTCATCAGCCGAGGCGATAGCGCCACTCGTCTTATCGATGGCGGCATTCATATCGCCAATCGAATCGCGCACCTCGCCCAAGGTGTCGGACGCCTCGGACACCGAACTTGCCAGCGAGTCCTGAGTCTGGGTTGCCTTGTCCTTTAAATCGACACCAGCATCCTTGGCGATACCGGCAACAGTCTTGCCTACCGTAGAGACAAATTCCGAGTTGATCTGCTCCTCGATGGTGTTTGCACCGGTATCGGTAACCTTGGGCGCAATGGCGCTCTTCTTCTCATTGACGTAGTACGTGAGCTTGGGCTGATGGTAGTTGCCGTCGAGCATCGAAACCAGGTTATCCGAGAAGTTCTTGGGAATCACGATAGCGGCATAGTACTCGCCGCTCTCGACGCCCTCCTTGGCATCGGCCGTCGAGTCGACGAACGTCCAGCCCAACTGATGATTCTCCTTGAGCTGGTCGACCACTTTGTCGCCAGCGTTGAGCTCACCCACCAAGTCGTTTTGGGTGCCTCGATCGTTGTTGGCGATAGCAATCTTGATGCCTTGGGTGTTTCCATACGGATCCCAGTTTGCCACGATGTTATACCAGGCATACAGCGAGGGAATAACGCACACGCCTAGGGTAACCACCAGGGCGACGGGATTCACAAGCAGTCGCTTAATGTCGCGCTTAAATATCGCAAAGGACACCTTTGCATTGGATAGTTTGCTGCCGAGACTCACGCTTGGACCATCCATCCTGTCGTTAAATCGAATCGTACTATCGACAACCATTGTAGTAGGCGCTTTAACGTCTCAAAGCACAATGGTGTTGAGTTTTGCGGGTAGCAATATACTACGAAGATGAGTTAACGTACAGTTGTACAGTATCTTAAATTTCAGCAGGTCACAAAACCACAACCCGCACAAATAAATGATCCCTTGGGGACGGAGGGATCATTCAAAAGGAAACGAGAGTGGAAAATCTCTCACTTCAAGCCCGCATGGGGGTGCGGACGATTTCTTGGACCGCGCCTAGGCGTATCCAAGCTTCCTGCGGTACTCCATCGGGCTGAGCCACCCGAGGGACTTCTTTATCCGCTCCTCGCGATAGTACACGAGGTAGGCCTCGAGCCTGCCCATGAAC
>RPYR01000268.1 GCA_008671285.1 Collinsella aerofaciens
CGAACCCGGAAGCTAAGCCCCATCGCGCCGAGAGTACTGCGGGGTCAGCCCGTGGGAGGCCAGGGCGCCGCTGACCGGTGGACGGCACCGAGCCGTACGCTTGAACTTGGAAGGGGGAGGCCTCGCGGCCTCCCCCTTTTTTGCGTTTATGGGGCGTAAATGACTCTATTACACCAGACGATCTTATCGTTTTTGGTATTGAGCCTTTATTTAAAGAAGATAAATCGAATAACAAGGGCAACTGCTATGGCCACAATGATCAAAAGCAGGATTGTCAGTCGATGCTGCTTGCGTCGTTTACTTGATGAAACGAAGATTGATTTTCCCTGTTTTGGCGTTTCGAGATAGCGAGCCGAATGCGTCAAGGTTTGCTTTGGTCGAGGACCTCTTTGTTGATGAGTGGCGGATGCTTTCATCGGCTCATCACTAGCTGCGCTGTTTTTAGATAATGGTGCGTCTTTCAGATATACAGGGTCTCCCGAGGCGACGCCCATATGTTTACGCCCCGTTTGGGCATCCTCGAGTGTTTGATATCGATTTCTCGTCACATACTCGGGCTCCGGATCATTAATGGGCTCTTGCGAGATGTGGGGGCGATGGAACCGTGGCGGCTGCGTGGAAGTATCTTCCCCCTGCGTCGGCATAAACATTTTGTTCTGGTTTTGGTCGTCCATGATGCCCTTTAGCTCGTTACCAACAACGTGTACGCGCTCATTGTAAGCCCCTTGTTATTTGTAGCTGGGGACATACTCGGTATTTAAGCTCTGGTTCAAAGAACCTTAACCTTCCTAAAACCTAAGTCATACGCACTTAGATATGCTTATAGTACTGGACTCAAAAAACTTTATAGTCGATGTATATATGAGCACTGGGTGGGCATATATAAGAGCGTCAAAAGAAGTTCCAGTCACCTGGAAGATGACTCGGCAGTCCTATAAAGGAGTGGTAAACATGGCAAGCATGGTTCCTTATCGTTCGGTTTTTGGCGTTCGTCCCTCTGCAAGCTCGCTGTTCGATCTGTTTGATGATATGAGCGACCTAGCGAACAGCTCGATTGCCTCTAAGGCGTTCCCCGTTGACGTTGAGGATAAGGGCGATGGCTATGAGGTCAAGGCTTATCTGACCGGCGTCGCCAAGGACGATATCGATGTCGAGCTTAACGAGGGCCGTCTGTCCATTAGCGTGAATGTCGAGGAAGACGAGGAGAACGAGGGCAAGAACTTCCTGCAGAAGGAGTTCAGCTCGTACAGCGCGACGCGTGGCGTGTATCTTAAGGACGCTTCGAGCGAGGGCCTCTCGGCTAAGTACGCTGACGGCATCCTGACCGTTACGGTTCCCAAGATCGTCGAGAAGAAGAACGTTACGAAGATCTCCATCGAATAACTTCGTTGGTGTTCTTCGCTATTAAAAGACAACAAAAGGGGCTGGGAAGCGATTCCCGGCCCCTTTTGCTGTTTAGGACAGTCTATTGAATGGTTGCTGGCCGATACTGGCTTGCGGGGCGTATCGAGAGTTTTCGCGATCCTTGGAGAAGGGTGGCGGAGCTGCCGAGCTCGTCATCCAGGGTTGCGGCTAGAGCTTTGGCATAGCTTTTGACGGTAAGGCTCGGACGATTGTTGTCTTGGCTGATATGCATGGCAATGAGCTGTTCGGTGCGATCGGTAACAAGTTCGCGCGCGGCTTCGGCGGCTTGGCCGTTGGAGAGGTGTCCCCTTGCAGACAGGATGCGCTCCTGAAGAAAGCGGGGATATTCTCCCTCGCGCAGCATGGTCACATCGTGGTTGCTTTCGAGCGCGAGGACTCGACAATCTTTGAGGGTGTTCATGGCTTGGCTCGATAGCTCTCCGGTGTCGGTAGCAAAGCCGATGGAATCATCGAGGGCGTCGAATCGAAAGCCGATTGGATTTATGACATCGTGTGATGTTGAGTAGGTTTGCGCGTGGATGCCGGCAATGGATAGGGTGTCACCGGGGTCGAATTCCTCGACAGGCAGATGCGAAAGATTTTCTTTGCTCGAAAGTGTGCCCCTACTGGCAAAGAGGGGACCGTGCCAGTGCTTGCACCAGACATCGAGACCCTTGATGTGATCGCTATGCTCATGAGTAATGAGAAGAGCCGAGACGTTGTCTGCCGAGAGTCCCAGTTCTGCCATGCGCTTTAATGTCTCGCGGCGAGAAAGACCGTCGTCAATCATGATGAGCCCCCGGGGGCCTTCGATGAGCGCGCAGTTGCCTTTTGAGCCGCTGCCAAGGATATGAAGGTGCAGACGAGACATAAGATTCCAAAGGATACAATGGGTGCGGACGAATAGAGGAGGAAGCAAATGCCTACGGTATCACAGCATTACGGACACCATGCCGTGCCCGGGGCAGTCGATGAGACCCGAACGAGGCAGCAGGCTGCTCCTGTCGTGCTCATGGTATCAGGCGGCGCGGACTCGACGGCACTGCTTCTTATGGCGTGCACATCAAAGCTGGATATCCAAGACGGGCGCGGTGTTGCACCCATTGCTCGCGAGCGCCTGCATGTGCTGCATGTAAACCATCATCTGCGCGGCAAGGCGTCCGATGGCGACGAGGCCTTTGTGCGTGAGCTCTGCGCGAAATATGGTTTACCGCTGTGCGTGGAGCACGCTTATTTTGATGGGGGGTCGGGCAATATTGAGGCCGCGGCCCGCGAGGTGCGCTATGCCGCGGCGCGGAGGTATGTTCGCGAACTCTGCGCCCAGACGGGGGCGCCGCGAACGGCGGCTCGTATCTGCACCGCGCACACGTCTTCGGATCGCGCGGAAACGTTTTTGATGAACGCGATTAAGGGTTCGGGGCCCGCTGGTCTATCGAGCATTCCTCGCCGGAGGAATATCGTGGTGCGTCCCTTGCTCGACCTAACTCATGGCGAGCTTGTGGGCTATCTACAGGTACATGGTCAGCCGTGGCGTGAAGACGAGAGCAATGAGGATATCTCGTATCTGCGAAACTACGTGCGCCATCGGGTAATGCCAGTGGTGGCACAGCGTAATGCGAGCGTGTGCAAGACGATTGGCGCCGCCTGTGAGATCTTGGGTGACGAAGCCGCGTTTCTATCCCAGCTGTCGGCGCAGGCGTTTCGAAGCTGCCTGCGCAAGGAGGCGGCGGGCGCGCTAGTGCTCGATGCCAGACGCCTTGCTGCGGCCGAGGTGGTAATCGCGCGGCGCATCGTGCGACTGGCGATTAAGCGCATCGATCCGGACGCTCGTCCAGAGATGCGACATGTGGAGCGAGTCCTTTCCTGCGTTGCCGAGGGCGCCGGCTCGGTCACGCTTCCGGCGGGGATTGACGCACGCGTAGAGTTTGGCATGCTGGCGTTTAAGGCACCGGCGGCTCGTGAGGGCCTGGTCGCGGATTGGATCACCATACCCGGGCGTTTGCCGTTGGGCGGGGGACGTATGCTGGTCGCAGAGCCGATGGCCGTTGAACCGGGAGGCGATATCGTGCGCCGCGCCCGTGAGCTTGCGGCTGCCGGGGAAGTGGCAGCTTTGGTAGACGCGGCTGCCCTGGGTTTTGCCGACAGCGATAGCGAGCGGATCCTGGCGGGCTCGCGTGGCGAGATCCCTGCCGAGGCGCGATTGGCGCGCCTATGGGTGGACGGTCCCGCACCGGGAGATGTGATGTGCCCGTTAGGAATGAGTGGCCGAAGCAAGAAGGTATCCGACTTGCTAGGAGAGGCTCGCATTCCCGTTTCCGAGCGCGCCGGCGTGCCCATGGTGAGGACGGCGCCGGGAGGTGCCGTGGTGTGGGTCGCCGGAGTTCGCGCGGACGAACGCTTTAAGTGCACGGCGGCGACGCGTGTGGCCTATCTGCTTCGCTTGGTTGACGCGGATTAGCCCCTCGTACCAGCTTTTCTGTGCGGCGTTGACGGTATTCCAGCGCTGATGATGCGCGGGCTGGAAAATATACCCCGTGCGCTGCTAGAATGTGTAGTTCGCGTCCATACGGCGGTGTGTGGGCGATTAAGCACAAGAAAGGGTTGGCATGGCTTCTCAACATCCGGATATCGAGAAGGTTCTGTTTACGCAGGAGGATATCGAAGGTATCGTTTCTCGCCTGGGCGAGGAGATTACGCGCGACTACGCTGGTAAGGATCTGGTGTTGATCGCGGTTCTGCGCGGCGCCGGTGTCTTTATTGGCGACCTGATGCCCAAGATCGAGCTGCCGACCAACATCGATTTCATGGCTGTTTCGAGCTAGGGCGACGGGGAGAAGTCTTCGGGCA
>RPYR01000184.1 GCA_008671285.1 Collinsella aerofaciens
ACGCCGTGGTGCGCCACAACTCGCAGCGCAAGGACACGCGCCTGTTTACGGCCGAGGGCGATGGCGAGAAGATCCAGGCCTTCCAGGCGAGCGACGAGCGCGACGAGGGCCGCTGGATTGCCGGCGAGATCGAGAAGCTGCACGCCAAGGGTACGAGCTACGACGACATCGCCGTGTTCTACCGCACCAACGCCCAGTCGCGTATTCTCGAAGATATGTTCCTGCGCGCGGGCGTGCCCTACAAGATCGTGGGCGGCACGCGATTCTTCGACCGTGCCGAGATCCGCGACGTCATGGCCTACCTCAAGATGATCGTGAACCCGGCCGACGAGATGAGCGTCAAGCGCGTCATCAACACACCTCGCCGCGGCATCGGTTCCACCTCGATCCAAAAGATCGAGCAGCTGGCGCGCGACAACCGCTGCTCGTTCTTCCAGGCTTGCGAGATCGCGTGTGCCGAAACCGGCATGTTTAGCGCCAAGGTGCGCAACGGCCTGTCGAGCTTTGTGTCGCTGGTGCGCGAGGGTCGCCGCATGGACGGCGAGCTCAAGGACGTTGTCGAGATGATTGTCGATAAGACGGGCCTACTGCAGGCTTTCCGCGCCGAGGGCACCATGGAGTCCGAGAGCCGCGCCGAGAACATCCAGGAATTCCTGGGCGTCGCTGCCGAATTTGAGGAGACGCACGAGGACATCGAGGGTACGCTCGAGAGCTTGGAAGAGCTGCGCGCAGCCGGTGTTGCCGACGTGCCTGCCGGCGCCGAGCCCGAGCCCGTCGTGGTGAGCGCGCCTGCGCCCGCACCGGGTCCATCTGCCCCGGCATCCTCTTTTGAGGCACTCGTCGGCGCGCGCGATGCCGCGGGCTCCAATCCGCGCGATAGTCTTGATGCTCCGGCGCGGTCTCCGCCGGATGCCCTGGCTGCGGCCATCGCGGGCAACGCGTAGGCCGCGCCGACGTAGATGCCGGCGGGTGCCGTGCATGCCGACGAGATTGAGCGCACCTACGGTCCGCTCACCTGGAAGGCGCTGCCGGCACTCATGGAGTGGCTGGCCCTGCGCTCCGACTTGGATTCCCTGGCCGGCGAGACGCATGCCATCACCATGATGACCATCCACTCCGCCAAGGGCCTGGAGTTCCCGGCGGTGTTCGTGGCCGGCATGGAGGAGGGCATCTTCCCGCACGTGCACGACTTTGGCGGCAGCGATGACCCGGGTAAGCTTGAGGAGGAGCGTCGCCTGGCCTACGTCGCCATCACGCGCGCCCGCAAGCGCCTGTTCCTGACCTATGCGGCCACGCGTCGCACCTACGGCTCGACCTCTGCCAACCCGCGCTCGCGCTTCCTCAATGAGATTCCGTTTGAGGATATCGAGTTTAGCGGTATCGGTTCTGCCGGTTTTGAAGGCACGGGCTGGGAGAAGCGCGGCGACCGTCACGGCACCTTTGGCTCGGGCATGGGTTCGGATATGTATGGCGGCAAGGTGTTTGGCTCGCATACGCGCTCGACCGGCGGTTCCGGTTCGCGCGGTGGATCGAGCTTTGACGATTTCTTTGGCGGCAGCAGCTACGGGACCGAGCGCCATCGTGGGGTCTCGCCCGACGCCGGCCGTGTTGCCTCGACCTTTGGCTCGGGCACACCGCGAGCCAAAAAGCCCTCGTCCAAGGTGTCCCCGACGGTGGAGCGCAAGGTTGATCGCGCCAGCGCGTCGCAGGACTTTGCCGCGGGCGATACCGTGAGCCACAAGACCTTTGGCACGGGTACCGTGATCTCGGTCGCCGGAGACATGATCGAGGTCCAGTTCGAAAAGACCGGCCAGACCAAAAAGCTGATGAAGGGCTTCGCGCCGATCGTTAAGCTGTCATAATCCCGGCGGACCTGGGCGGGCGTATGGGGCAACATCGCCTGCTCGGGCAGTCCTGCGCAAGACGGAGGCCACATTAAGTGGCCTCCTTTGCGTGCGGAACTCGCGATCGATGCTGCCCCATACGCCCGCCCAGGTCCTTGGGTAACGCTGCTTGCGAACGTCGCTTTGCTCGTTCGCTTTTTGATCTGGAGAGCCGGGTGGGCTGATAGAAAAATAGATGTGAGTAGGGGCTCTCCCATTTGATGAGCGGGGGAGCCTCTTTATTGCGTTTGGATTGTTTCTTATGACTTTAGGGATTGAGCGTTTTATACGATTCAGTATAATTTCAGATAGATACTAAAATGTAACTGAAATGAAAAGGGTGATTGGACATGCTGCTAAATTGTCTCCCAAAAAGACTCTTCTCTTTAGAGCTCGCCATCGACCCGGAGCCAGTTGAGATGCAGATTCCTCGCATGTATCTTGAACGGTATTCGCTTCGCTTGGCACGGCTGGGCATGTCTGAGCAGGGCCGTTTTATTGATGCGGAACCTAAAGAACCGCCCAGTGTCATTTCGGTGCGAAATCTCGTCAATGCAGTGCGTACGTTAGATGCTCGTCCGGTGGCAATTTGCTGGGATGCTATGTATTTAGGTTTTATGCGCGCGCGTTCTTCAGAGGGAATCGCATATATCCGAGATGAGCGAAATGCGTTCCTGCCGTTTATCGGAGCCGTTATTTCCGATGAAGTGCTGGGTGCTTCTCACGCTGCTCCGCTTTCGTCCCAATCTCAACGAATCGTCCTAAATCT
>RPYR01000264.1 GCA_008671285.1 Collinsella aerofaciens
CGAGTCGCCATCGACCGACCAAATGCTGTAGCCCGTCTTTTTATGCTCTTCGAAATTGAGCAAGGTGCGGATAGCATACCAGTTTGTATCGTCATTCTTGGTCGTTACGTTCTCAAGGATGAGCTTGCTGGACGTGCCGTCATTAAACAGATGGCAGACGTTGCCGATGACGTTGCCGTCTTCGTTAACGCTTGCGGTACGAAAATAGCCCGCGGGGCGAAGGCGAATGACGAAATTGTCGAGGCTGACTGCTGGCCCGGCCGTGCCGTCCGCAAAGGCTGCCCGCGGGCTAATGCCCAGCATGGCGGTTTCGGGCAGGCTTGCAAGTGGCGACAACGCCGCGAGTCCAAGGCCCAACGTAAATGCTCGGCGGCTGATGGCGTGATGTTCGGTCATAACTTCTCCATTCGCAGAGTGCGGTTATGCGATAGTTTTGGTCACTATACTGCCCAGATGTTTAAAGATGCTGGTTTAATTGTCTGCGCGGCGCAATAAATCGGTGGGCGGACGTGTTGGGGTGTTTGTCGTTTTCGTACTGTTGCCACATTTGGGGCGGTTCCGGCGTCCGGCATCCTCGCGTTCGTCGGCTACAGGCATAAGAAAGGGAGGGTCGGTTTACCGGCCCTCCCTGGGTACGAAGCGCTGGGGTACCGTCGCTTGTTTGCACTGCGACCGTGTTTTCCGTTGCGCTCGCCAGTCGCTTAGCGCTTGATCTCGATATCGTCGAGCTTGACGTCCATGGCCTCGGTCTTGGCCTCGGCGATGTCGTCGGCAAACTCCAGAGACTTCATCATGGTCTCGACGGCGTCCTTGTGTTCCTCGACGTTGTCGATGCGCACGTACACGCTGCCGCCGTCAACGTCGGTGAAGTACTCGGTCGTCACGCCGCCCGAGTGCGTAAAGTAGGCGCTGCGCCAGGTCTTGCCGTTGTACTTAACGGGATCGCTCTCGGTCCATCCGGAGTTGGCCTTCCACTTTGCCTCGTAGTCGAACAGTTCATCGGCGTTCTTGTCAGGATCGAAGACGGGGATGAAGCGGTCGCTGGCATGCTCGCTCTCGGTGAACTTAAACTGGGCCCTGTCGGCGGTATCGCCTGCGACGTCCGTGATTTCGACGCCCTCGGGCACCTCGACTTTAAACCAAATGAAGTCAGTCCTCATATCCATGGCTGGCTTTTCCGCTCCACCGCCACCACTGCTGCCGGTAGCGCCGTCGCTGCCACCGCAACCCACCAAGGCAACTGCGGCAAAGAGACTGATGCAGAGGGTGAGAATCGCAAAGGCCTTCTTTTTCATGGTCGTGTCCTCCTCGATCTGTAACCGCCCATGGATTACCTGCCTTTACTGTACGCGCGAGCGGCTCGCTCGGGTGGGCCATGTGTCCCATTCTGAGGGCTGGAATTGCGCCGACAAGTGGCAATATGCGCGGGTCCAAAAGAGGGGAGAGCCGATGCTGTCGGCCCTCACCGGGGTTGGGCGCCCAGTGCTTTAAAGGGGCGCGTGTACGCGGGCATTGCCCCAATAGGTTCCTTGTTTATAGATATGTCTCAGTTTGTGACGTCCGGAAGTCCCGAAAGTTGAGCCATGTGCCCCATGTTTGCGTTGGCATGGTCTATCGTGTGCCATAGAAATCCGCGATGGCCAGGTGCGCTGACGCTTGAGTACTTATGGGCTAGACTTAGCACCATTATGTGATCGATGCGGTCGGTCGGTGGTTGCCACCCGACCGATGTATATGACTTGAAGGTGCGTGCGTATGAGCCAAGAGATGATGGACAAGACCTGCCGCGGGTTTGCCGAGGCGCTTGCCGCGCGCGAGCCGGTTCCCGGCGGTGGCAGCGCGAGCGCCTTTGTGGGCGCGCTGGGCGCCTCGCTGTGCGGAATGGTTGCCCGCTACGGTGCGACCAATCCCGCGCTTGCTGATCGTGCGGATGACCTGACGCGTGCGTTTGCCCAGGCGGATGAGCTGGCCCAGGAGCTTGTCGAGTTGGTTGCCGAGGACGTTCGTGCCTACGGGCGGGTGTCCGCGGCGTACGGTATTCCGCGTGACGATCCGGCTCGAGCGACCGCGATTCAGGATGCTCTGCATGTGGCCGCTATGCCGCCGTATCGCATTATGGATGCCTGCGGGCGTGCGCTGGCGCTGCTCGAGGACATGGCCGACAAGGGTTCGCGTCAGCTGCTGTCCGATGTGGCGTGCGGCGCCGTGTTCTGCCGTGCTGCTATGCAGGGCGCGAGCTTGACGCTCTTTGCGAACACCACGTCTATGAAGGATCGCGTTCGTGCTAAGGAGCTCGAGACCGCGTGTGATGAGTTGCTCGACACATGGTTGCCGCGCGCCGATGCGCTGGCGCGCCGCGCCTCCGACGCTGCAAGGAAGAGAGGATAGCTATGGTTGAACTGCTGAAGGGTGCTCCCGTTGCCCGTGCTTTGACTGAGGAGCTTGCCGCTCGCTGCGCAGCGCTGCGCGAGCGGGGCGTTGTTCCGACGTTGGCTATCGTGCGTGTGGGTGAGCGCGAGGACGACCTATCCTACGAGCGCGGCGCTCTCAAGCGCTGCGAGAAGGTTGGCATTGAGGCGCGCCGCGTTTTGCTTCCTGCCGATGTTTCGCAGGACGAGCTGCTGGCGGCCATCGAGGACATCAATACTGATTCGGCTGTTCATGGCTGTCTGATGTTCCGCCCGCTGCCCGCCGGCCTTGACGAGAACGCCGTCGCCGCAGCGCTCGATCCCGCCAAGGACGTTGACTCCATGACGCCGTCTTCGCTGCTTACCACGCTTTCGGGGCGCGGCGAGGGTTTTGCTCCCTGCACGGCCGAGGCAGTGTTAGCGTTGCTGGACCATTACGGTGTTGAGCTGGATGGAGCTAAGGTTGCTGTGGCCGGGCGTTCGCTGGTGATCGGGCGTCCTGTTGCCGCCATGCTTACGGCGCGCAATGCGACCGTGACGACGTGCCATACGCATACGCGCGACCTTGCTGCCGAGTGCCGTGCTGCCGACATTGTGGTTGCCGCCGTTGGACGCGCGCGTACGATTGGCGTGGATGCCGTTCGCGAGGACCAGACGATCATTGATGTGGGCATTAACTGGGATGAGGACGCTGGCAAGCTGGTGGGTGACGTCGATTTTGTTGCCGCGGCGCCGGTTGTTGGTGCCATCACCCCCGTGCCGGGCGGCGTGGGGGCTGTGACCACCGCGATTCTCGCCAAACACGTGATTGAGGCGGCGGAGCGCGCATCGAAATAGGCGTTTTGGGCTGTTTGAGGGGGTTAGCTATATACCACGTGGTCAAACAATGCCAAATATGAGTACTATTGCCAAGATAGTCACATATGTCTTACGTCTTTTTGGCTTCCTAACGGTATCCATTATCGTTAGGAAGCCTATTTTATTGAACTTATGGGGAATAACGTTGTCTTGCTTTTGGGCAAATGGGGATTTTCGGCACTCGTTACAGGGAAATTTTGCTGCCACTAAATTGGTGACAGTACTCATATTTGGCATTTTTTGACCACGGGGGCTGCCGAGGCCGTGGTTTCGCCCTTTTTGCGTCGAAGCGATACACTGTTGCCGTTTGATTTCTTCGCTCAAGGAGGATGCGCATGCCGTGCACAACGATTTTGGTTGGTAAGAACGCGAGCTACGACGGGTCGACGCTTGTCGCGCGTAACGAGGACTCGTCCAACGGGGTGTTTGAGCCCAAGCGCATGCGCGTAGTGCATCCCGACGAGCAGCCGCGCGTCTACACGAGCGTCCTGAGTCACCTGACCGTTGAGCTGCCCGATAACCCCATGCGCTACACGAGCGTCCCCGATGTTGTCCCGGGCCACGGCATCTGGGCCGAGGCCGGTTTCAACGAGCTCAATGTGGGCATGTCCGCAACCGAGACGCTCACCACCAACGAGCGCGTCCGCGGTGCCGACCCGCTTGTGGACTACGTGCCCGCCAAGGGCAACGAGGGCGAGGACGGATACGTTCCGGCGCAGCCTGGTGGCCTGGGCGAGGAGGACATGGTTACCCTAGTCCTGCCGTACGCCAAGTCCGCCCGCGACGGCGTTCGTATCCTGGGCGACCTGCTCGAGCGCTACGGCACCTACGAGAACAACGGCATCGCCTTTAGCGACGTGGACGAGATCTGGTGGCTTGAGACCATCGGCGGCCATCATTGGATTGCCAAGCGTGTGCCCGATGACGCCTATGTGACCATGCCCAACCAATTGGGTATCGACAGCTTTGACCTGGATGACGCCGAGGGCGCCCAGGCCGACCACATGTGCTCCGCCGACCTGCGCGCCTGGATGGCCGAGTGGCATCTGGACCTGACGCTGGGCGTCGAGAGCGACGGCCCGGCTGCCGTCTTTAACCCGCGCGAGGCCTTTGGCTCGCACAGCGACAGCGACCATGTCTACAACACGCCGCGCGCCTGGTACATGCAGCGCTGCCTCAACCCCAGCGACGTGTGGGAGTGCCCCGACGCCGACTTCACGCCCGAGAGCGACGACATCCCTTGGAGCCGCGTGCCCGAGCGCAAGGTGACCATCGAGGACATTAAGTACGTGCTTTCGAGCCACTACCAGGGCACGGAGTACGACTGCTACGGCAGCAAGGGCACGCCCGCCACGCGCGGCGCCTATCGCCCCATCGGCATCAACCGCAACAGCCAGCTCGCCGTGTTGCAGCTGCGTCCCTATGCGCAGCCGGCCTATCGCGCCGTGCAGTGGATGGCCTTTGGCTCCAACTCGTTTAACGCGCTGGTTCCGCTGTACGCCAACGTCGAGACCATGCCCGAGTACTATGCCGACACGCAGGCTCGCGTGACGTCCGAAAACTTCTACTGGGCCAACCGCCTGATCGGCGCCCTGGCCGACGTCCGCTTCCATGAGTGCGGCCGCGCTGTGGAGGACTATCAGGAGAAGGTCGGTGGCATGGGCCACAAGCAGATCCATGACGTCGACGCTGCCGTAGCCGCTCTGCCCGAGGTCGAGGTGCCTGCCGAGCTTGCACGCGCCAACGAGGCCTTTGCCGAGCGTGTTCGCGTGGAGACCGATGCCCTACTGGGCAAGGTGCTCTACACCACGAGCTGCGCCATGAAGAACTCTTTCGCGATGAACGACAACGTGAGGTAGGGATTTCCCGTCGATCGAATAGCGCTAAAACGCTTTGTCGCTTTCGCTCAATCTTGGGTACAAGAACGCCAATGCAGTTGTTTGTGATTGGAGACAACCATGGTTATGAAACTCGATCAGCTTGTTAACGGCGCCATTAACGTGGGCTTTGGCGCTGCCGCCGTTGCTGTCGAAGGCGGCAAGAAGGTCCTCGACGACCTTAACACCAAAGGCGAGCAGGTCCGCAAGGACACCGCCACCCCCGATATCGCCCGCAGCGTGTCCGACATGTTCGAGCAGGCCGGTGGCACCATCTCCGATCTGACCGAGCGCTTGGGCATACAGGGCGAGACTGCGGCCCAGCGCGTGCTCGACGAGCTCATCCTTGCCCGCGTCCGCGTTATGACCGCCCCTGAGCGCACGGCCTTCCTAGCCCATGTGCGCGACATCGTCGATTCGGTCGAGGACAACGTGACCTCGGTGCCCGTCGAGTCCGTTGAGCCCGACGATGCGAAGGATACCGAAGAGGCCGAGTAGCAGCGCAGATGGCAGATTCCACCACCGATTACAACAATCTAGATCCTTTGGGTGACGAGGCGGCGGTTGTCGATGAGGTCGATGCCGCCGTCTCGGGCGCTCGCAAAAAGCCGCGCGCTGTCGATATGGTGCCCGAAGAGCCCGACGCGATGGCGCCGGACGAGGAATACCAGCTCACGCCGGCGGGTCGTCGCGAACGCATCGGGCAGATTGTTCGCTTGGTCAAAAAGTACCGTGTGTGGGATAACCTCACGCCGGTTCGCTTGCGCCGCCTGCTCGAGGAGCTCGGCCCCATGTTCGTCAAGATGGGGCAGATTCTGGCCAACCGGTCCGAGATTCTGCCGCAGCGCTTTTGCGATGAGCTGCGCCGTCTGCGTTCCGACGTGGAGCCGGTGCCGTACGAGGTAGTGCTCCGCTGCTTGGAAGAGGAATACGGCCTGCGCCTGGGGGAGATGTTCGATGCGATCGACCCCAATCCGCTTGGTAGCGCATCGCTCGCGCAGGTGCACCGCGCTCGTCTGGTGACGGGCGAGGACGTGGCCGTTAAGGTGCAGCGCCCCGGTGCGCAGCAGGTTATGGCACAGGACATCGATATCATCCGCTCGGTGGTGCGTATCGTTTCCAAGTTCGTCAACACCGATCAATTCGTTGATCTGCACGGCGTAGTCGAGGAGTTGTGGACCTCGTTTCGCGAGGAGACCAACTTTTTGGCCGAGGCCAAAAACCTCAACGACTTCTACGAGTTCCATAAGAGCGTTCATGGCGTGACGTGCCCTAAATCCTATCTGGACCTGTGCACCGAGCACGTGGTGGTTATGGACTACGTCGACGGCATTTCGATCGCCGATCCCGAACGCTTGGTGGCCGAGGGCTATGACTTGGAAAAGATCGGTGCCGCGATTGTCGAGGACTACTCGACGCAGGTGCTCGATGACGGTTTTTTCCATGCCGACCCGCATGCGGGAAACATCATTCTCAAGGACGGCATCGTCTACTTTATCGACTTGGGCATGGTCGGACGCATGTCGAGTCACGATCGCGGTATCGTCAAGGATATGATTTTCGCCGTGGCCGAGGGTGACGTGCCCAAGCTCAAGGATTCGCTCATGCGCTTCGCCGTAACGCGTGGCGACTCGGCCGAGCTTGACCATTCGGCCTTTTTGTCCGATTTGGACTTTATCGTCGCCGACTTTGCGGGCCTTGACCTGAAGGATCTTGATATCGGCGAGTTTTTGACCTCGTTGTTAAACCTCGCGCGTAAGAATGATGTTGAGCTGCCGAGCGTGGTAACGATGTTCGCGCGCGGCATGGTGACGCTCGAGGGTTTGCTGACCGAGTATATGCCCAACGTCAACATGATCCAGATTATCCAGACGCACATCAAAAACGAGAAGAGCGCCTATGCGCGCGCGCGTGATATGGGACGCGATCTTGCCGCGAGCAGCTATCGCGCGGCAAAAGGCTCGCTTGAGGCAGCCGAGTATCTGGGATTGGCTTCGCGCATGCTTACGCGCGGCCAGCTTAAGGTGAACACGCAGATCATGAGCAGCGATAAGGCACTGCGACAGCTGGGCGGAATTATCGACCGCATGTCGATGGCTATCGTTATCGCCGGCCTGTTTATCGGTTCGTCGGTGGTGTACTACGCACGCATCGAGCCGGTTGTGTTTGGTATCCCGGTCATTGGCTTTATGGGCTACGTGAGCGCGCTGGTGCTGGCGCTTATGCTTGGCCGCAATATCTGGCTCAACAGCCACGGCGGCAAACATTAGAGGCTGCGACCGTCACCGCATTTTCCTATCGCAAACAATAGCTTTTACCTTGGGCTTCGCCTGTGTGCGGGGCCCTTTTGCGTGATACCATTTTGACGGTAATAATCGATGGCCTAGATGGTGGTGCGGAGACGCACGAACGCGCGGTTTTCCTGCGCGTTTGGGAGAATCGGGGTGCAAGTCCCCGGCTGTACCAGTAACCGTAATTCCTCTTGGCTCGGGATGTTCGCGTCGCAGATCGGACGACGCGCCTGAGCCGTTAAGGTTAAGTCGGATCGCCTCCCATCTTGCATGCGGCTGCGGCGTATGCCGCCGGTGTGCATAGGGCTCTGGAGGGAAGGGGGACCCCGATGGGGGAACTCGAGCGTAACATGCGCGATGACGTGGGGCAGCCGCTGGGCAATGCTCCAAGTACAGACAATGGGGGACAAATGGATATGTTTGAGGACGAGCGCGAGCGCGCCTCGCTGCATCGCCGTGGCGCGATTGCACGCGGCGTAGCCAAGCGCGGCCTGGTGGCATTCCTGGCCTTCGCGATGGCCTTTGGCACCACGCCGGCTCAGCTGTGGGCCGAGGGCGCCGAGGGCATTGCCGAGGCTGTGGCTCAGGCTACGACGCCGGGCGAGGACGCAGCGCTTGCGGGCGGTGCCGCTGAGCAGAGCGGCGACGAGGTTTCGGATTCTGGGAGCGCGCCTGCAGCTAGTGCCGCCGCAACAAAGGCAGCAACTGGCGACGAAGGCTCGGCGACGGGGGAGAGCCCTGCCGCGAGCGAGCAGTCTTCAGCGGCATCCGCTGGCCAAGCAGGATCTGCCGCCGCGGCTGCCGTTCAGACAGAGAACCCGACAGAAACCGGCGATGTCGCCAAGAAGCAAGTCGAGGTCTCGTTCTCGATTATCGGCACCGATGCCGACGGCAAGGCTCAGACCTGGGTGGCACCTACGCAGCTCAAGCTCGACGAGGGCGCGACGGCTGCGGATGCCTTCGTTAAGCTGCAGCAGAAGACGGGCTTTAAAGCGGATTACGAACCGAACACGGCATACGGCTTCTACCTCAAAAGCATCACGTCCCCGACAGATGGCCGCACGCTTGCCTACGATCCGACGACTAATGCCTTCTGGCAGCTGTTCGTCGACGGCGCGTCTTCCTCGGTTGGCGCGAGCAGCGTTAAGCTCGCCCCGGGGCAGAAGATTGAGTTTGCCTTTACGGGTGGTAGCGCATCCCCTGTCGTTAAGGACCAGCTTGCTGCGAATGTGACCGTCATTGGTCGCGATGCCCAGGGCAAGACTCAGACTTGGGTCGATAACGCGCAGTATGTGGTGACGTCCGGTTCGAGCGCACTTGACCTTACGAAGGTCGCGCTTGAGGCGAATGACATCGACGCCGTTGCTGCTGGCTCCTTCATTCTGAGCCTTAAGTACAACGGTGTTGAGCTGGGTACGCCCCAAGATTATTCGACCTATTGGCAGCTGTTCATCAACGGCAAGTCGAGCGACTACACGGCAGACAATGTCACCATTCATGCTGGCGATACCGTTACGTGGTTCTACGGTGGCTGGGGCGACAAGTTGCCGTCCGATTCCGTCCATGCTTCCGTTCAGGTCCTTGGTAAGGACAAGGACGGCAAGCAGCAGGTTTGGGCTTCGACGGGCCAGACGAGTCTCAAGGCGGGCTCTACTGCCAAGGATCTCCTTGAGCAGACCGGTCTTACTCTCGATGCTGGCGAATCGTCTTGGGGCTGGTTCCTCAACGGCATTACTTCGCCGTTCGATAGTAAGTCCTATGGCTGGGATGCTGCGACTAATAGCTATTGGCGCTTCTATGTAAATGGCAAGTTCGCCGACGTTGGCGCCGGTGCCTATGAGCTCCAAGAGGGCGATGCCGTCACCTTTATGTATGGTGCTGACGCCGATGCCCTTCCTGGCCAGGTTCTTGGGTCTGTCGATGTTATCGGTCCCGATGTCAACGGCAACAATACTCGCTGGGGCTCGGCAAGCAACGTTTCTCTGCCCGAAGGCTCTACGGCTCAGGATTTCATCGAGACGGTTCTGAAGGCAAAGCGCGTTGATTACAAAGCCTCCCAGAGTGGTGCATACTGGTTCCTCAATTCCGTTACTTCGCCGTTCGATCACAAGCCGTATGTCTGGGATGCTGCGACCAATAAATATTGGCACCTGTATATCAATGGAGAGCCCTCCTTACTCTGCGCCAATCAGATTACGCTCAAGAGCGGCGATAAGGTTACGCTTGCCTATACCACCGACGATTCGGCCATGCCCGATCCCGACAAGATTGTCGTGGACCCGAGTGCGACGACTCCTGATTGGGATGCCGAGTGGGCTGGCTACGGCAACAGTGGCAACGGTTCGACCGTAACGGATGCCAAGACGCCTGCGCAGGCCGCCGGTCTTAAGTGGGCCTTCGATTGGAAGGCCGAGTCTGGCCAGCAGTATGCCAACTGCAGCGAGCCTGTCATCGCTAACGGTTTTGTGTACATCGCGACCGAGAACGAGCTCATTAAGATCGATTCGTCCACGGGCAAAAAGGTTGCCTCTGCGCCGCTTGCCTCCAAGGTGAGCTATACCTCTCGTCCGATCTATACCAATGGCCTTATCATCGTTCCGCTCAACGGCGGTGCGGTCCAGGCGATTACTGCAGACAAGCTGATCTGCAAGTGGCTGACGCCTGGTTTGACGGACTTGACGCAGAGCTCCTGCACCGTCGTTTCGGACGGCGAGTACGTCTATGTAGGCTCGGTCGATATTTCGTATGACGAGAATTACAACGCGACCTACGGCAACGGCTCCTTTGCGCGCATTAAGATTGCCACGGGCGAAGTTTCTTGGCAGAACATCGACCCTGCCGAGGGCTATTACTGGACTGGTGCGGCTTTGACGGATAAGTATGCCATCGTTCCTACGAGCGCGGGTACGCTTAAGTGCATTGATGAGACGACGGGCGACGTCGTTTCGACCATGAAGCTCGGCGCTCTCGCGAACGCCGACTGTGTCGCCGATCCGTCCAATGGTTCGACCTTCTATCAGATGACGCACGATGGAAAGCTCCATGTGATTTCGCTTTCGGCGAAGGGCGTACTGAGCGAGCAGAAGACGGTCGACCTGGGTCTTACTAATAACATGAGCGCACCGGCGGTGGCTGGCGAAAACTTGATTGTCGGCGGACAGACGGCTACTGGCTCTGCTCTGGCTCTCTATAATCTGAAGACCGGTAAGACCACGATGGTCACCGCTGCTGACGGCAAGGCGCTGCCGGCTGGCTTCAACGGTATTGCTGCTACTCCGCTGGTGAGTGTTCAGGGTGGAAAGACCCATGTGTACTTCACCGTTAACAGCGCGGATAGCAAGGATTACGTCAACTACTCTGCTGGTGGTGGCGTGTATCGCTATACGCTCGGCGATGCAGAGGCGACGCAGATTTATGATGCGGCTGGCCATTACCAGCACTGCGACTCTCCGGTCATTGCCGATGCTTCTGGCAATCTCTACTACATCAATGACTCGGGCACGCTGTTCAAGCTTGGGGCCGTTGAGTCTTGGACGGTTGCTTTTAATTCCAACGGCGGGTCTGCTTGCGACACTAAGTTTGTTGCTACGGCCGATGGCAAGCTGGTCAAGCCGGCCGATCCGACGCGCGATGGCTACGCTTTCGGCGGTTGGTATACCGATGAGGCTTGCACGCAGGCGTATGACTTCAGTACGCCGGTGACGGCCGATCTGACGCTGTATGCCAAGTGGACCAAGAATGCCGTTAACCCTGGCGGCAATGGCGGTTCTGGCTCCAATGGCGGCAATGGTGGCGCTGGTAACGGTTCCGGTGCTGGCGCTGGCACGGGTTCCGGCTCCGGCACGAAGGGCCAGCAGGCTGGCGGCGCTGTCGCCCCGGGTCATAAGCCGACGACCAAGACGACGGTGTCGACCAAGACTGAGACCAAGGACAACAAGTCCGACAAGAAGGACTCCGATAAGTCCGACAAGAAGGACGAGAAGAAGTCTGACAAGAAGTCTGACAAGAAGTCTGACAAGAAGTCTGACAAGAAGGACAGCAAGTCCGACAAGAAGTCCGATTCCAAGTCCGATACGGGTGCTGCTTCCACGACCACTGCTAAGAAGTCCTCTAGTGCTGCCGAGCAGGAGATTGGCACCAATCCGCTCGCCATTGTTGGCATCGCCGCCGGCGTGATTGGCCTTGCGCTCATCGCCGTCTTCGTGCTGACCAAGCGCGACAAGGGTGACGGTAATGCCCGATAAGCTCAAGGAGACCAACGGGCAACAGCCCGACTCCTCGTTTATCCAGCTCGATGATCCAAAGCAAAAGGGCGCCGCTTCGGCGGCGTCCGCCCCTCGTCGCAAGGCACTCCTTGGCGTTCTGACTGCCGCTTGCACCATTCTGATCGTCGTCTCGCTGGGTTTCGTCCACCCTTCCACAAGCGGTGCCTGGTCCATCGACTGGATCATTCAGACCGTGACGGGGGAGAGCATCGTCACCAAGGATACCAAGGCGTCTGGCTCGACTACTACTTCGGGCGAGGCCAGTTCCAAGGATTCCAAGTCATCGAATGACGCAAAAGATGAGTCCAAGGATTCTGATGAGTCCAAGTCCAAGGACGATTCCGGGTCTTCAAACAAGGAATCGGACAAAAAATCGGATAGCAAGAAGTCCGATGGTCAGGACGGCAAGAAGTCTGGCGATAAATCTGCTGCCCAAAATACGGGAGCCGGTGATACTTCCAATGTGTCTGGCGGTGCTTCTTCGGGCGGTGGCCAGTCGTCTAATGGAGCCTCATCCTCTAATGGTGGAAACGCCTCCTCGGGCGGCCAGAGCGGCTCACAGGAGTCCAACTACGTTACGGTGACGGTTTCGGTCACATCGAGCGCTGTGGGCAATCCTGTGTCCTCTGGTGGCACCTTTACCTTTAACGAAGGTGCTACCGTCTACGATGCCCTGTGCGCGCTGGGCCTTTCTGTCAACGCACACGGCTCATCGTACGGCACGTATGTTTCTGCGATTGGTGGTTTGGCCGAGAAACAGTACGGCGGCACGAGCGGCTGGATGTATTCCGTCAACGGCACAACGCCCATGACGGCCTGCAGTAACTACGTTCTCTCCAATGGCGACAACGTAGTCTGGTATTACGTTACAGGCCAGAGACCTCGACATATCGCACCAAACGGGCGGTTCGGACAAACATCCGGGCTGCCCGTTTTTCATGCGTAGAGGACTGGGTCGCCGGGTCTCTCGGCAAACAAAAAACCGGTTGGAATGGGAATTCCAACCGGTTATACATTCAAGCAAATAGTGAATCGACTACGACCGTGCGCCTTCGAGGAAGAAGCGGCGGCTGAAGTAGTTGTACCAGGTGACGAGGAACGTTGCGATGGCCTTCATGGCCTGGTAGCCGATGCTCAAAAACGTGACGCCCACAAACATGTACAGGTCGTTGAGACCCAGACCAATCACCGACAGGATGGTGAAGATCGTGAACTCGCGCTTGCGGCTCATGCCCTCGCGGTGGTCGAACACGTACTTCATGCTGAGCCAGTAGTTGACCACGACGGACGTGATAAACGAAACCGTGGTGCTCATCAAAAAGTCGAGGTGGAACAGCTCGACGAGCGCAATGAGCATGCCCCAGTCGATGCCAAAGGAGATAAGACCCACGACAGCAAACTTGAGGAACTGCTTGGTATGAGGTTGTGCCAGCGCCTTGCGCACGTAATCACATCCAATGCGTTGATGAATCGAGCAGAGGATACTTTAGAGCTTTTACAAGGGAAACGTAAGGTCTTTGCCAAGAACTATATGAACTCGCCAAATTTTCAAGAGCTAATCCGCAAACGTTGAAAATTTGCCCGTAAACGAGCGACACCCACGGACGATACTGCGCTGAGTGCGCGTCGTCCGTGGGCGCCGTAATGCTGCAGGGGTTTCGAGCTATTTTGTCTCGTCGCCCTCCAGGAAGATTTTTCGGGTCACAAAGTTGTAGACCATGACAAGCGCGGTGGCGCAGATCTTGGCGATATTGGCCTCGAGCCCCAGACCGGCGTTGAGCGCCAGCACGATGCCGTCGTTGAGCACCAAACCGATCACGGACAGCACGACAAAGATGATGAACTCGCGGCGGCGGCTCATGCCTTCCTTGTGCGCAAACACGTACTTCATGCTTGCGAGGTAGTTAAAGATGAGTGAGATGATAAAGCCGCTGGTGTTGGCGATTAGGATGTTGAGGCCCAGACCGTAGTGGAGCAGATTCATAATGCCAAAGTCGATAACCGTGGCAATGACACCGACGACGCCAAATTTCATGATCTGCGCAAGGAGCTTTTGCATGGTACCTGCCTTAGGGTGGCGCGGGGACGCCGTGGGGATGACAAACTCAGCAAGTTTAGCCAATCCCCGCGGGTGGGGCTAGCCGCGCTCTTCGATAGCACCGTTTCTATATGCATCGAGCAGCTGGCGCAGATCCTGGATCTGGCTGCGAATCTTGGCGCCAGTATCGGTGTCGCTCACCATGCGGCGACGGTCTGCTTGGTCAAAACGGTTGGTCTCGCTTTCGATGTCCACGTTGCGCGTAAGTGCCTCGGCAACCGTCGTAAAGGCCCGGTGCGACTTGAGGCGGCAGCCGCGCGAGCTCGAGATGAGCGTATAGCCGGCGATGCCCGTCTTGGGATGGTAAGCGCGGCAGAAGCCGCCGTCGATGACCAACAGCTTGCCCTCGGCGCGGATGGGCTGCTCGCCCTTGGTGGTTTTAACGGGCGTGTGGCCGTTGATGATGTGGCCGGTCGGTGAACATGCCATGGGCGCGACGCCAAACTCGCGCATGATGTCGTCGCAGACCGAGGGCGACTTGGTAAGGGTAAAGTACGGGTCCATCGGCTCGACCCAGGTGCTCTTATCGGCGATATAGGCGCGCTCAAAGGTACGCACCAGGCGTCCGCTGGCGGGTGAATTGAAGCCAATCCACAGGTACCACATCCAGTCGAGGGCATCGCGGTCGCCCACGCGCCACGCGCGGCGGGCGATGTGGTCGCAAAAATCGAGATAATCGCGGCCAGCGTGCCAGGTGCCCAGGCAGTTCATGCTGCTAAAGGTGCCGTCTTCGTTGAGCGGAACGCAGCCGTGGAAGAGCAGGTTGCCGTTGGCGACCTTGTACATCGAGCCGTGGGAATAGAGGAAATCGATATGGCGATGCAGGTGATCGGCGGTGACAAACTCTGACACGAGCTTGTCGATGATGTGCTGCTCCTGAGACGTGAGCGTGTAGGGGTCCGCCGGGTCGACGGTGGGGAAGTCGTTGGTCGTGAGCGGCCATACGCTGGCGTCGGCGAGCGTGACCGTGCCGTTGTCGCGTTCGATCTTGTCGAGTAACAGGCGGTCGGTCATATCGAACTCGGGGTGGCGCTGGATAATCTGGCCCTCGAGCTTAAAGAGCAGCACGTTGATGGCCTTGATCAGCGGGGTGATGGACTCACCGGCGGTGTAGGTGGCATCGGCAAAGGCGACAAGCTCACGCAGCGAGATGCCGTAATCGTTCTCGAGGATCTCGTAATTGTCGTAGCGCAGGTTGTTGCGCAACACCGTGGCGATGCAGGCGGGCTCACCGGCCGCAGCGCCCATCCACAGCAGGTCGTGGTTGCCCCACTGGATGTCGAGTGAATGGTAGGTGAGCAGACGGTCCATAATCTTGGCCGCGCCGCCGCCGCGGTCGAAGATGTCGCCCACCAGGTGCAGGTGGTCGACGGCCAGGCGCTTGATGAGCGAGGCGAGCGACTCGATAAAGTCGTCGGCGCTGGCGGTCTCCAGGATGGACTCCACGATGCGCTCGTGATAGCGCACGCGATAGTTGTTCTCGTCCGGGTGCGTGTGCAACAACTCGTCGATGATGTAGGCGTAGTCGCGCGGGATGGCCTTACGCACCTTGGAGCGCGTGTAGCGGCTTGAAAGTGAGCGCGCGACCATGATGAGCTGGTCAAGCATCGTCTTGTACCAGGTTGGCGAGTCCTCGCGCCGGCTGCGGACCAGGTCGATCTTCTCGCGCGGGTAGTAGATGAGCGTACACAGCTCGCCCTTTTCGTCAAAGGAGAGCGTGTCGCCAAAGATCTCGTCGACATGTTCGCGCACGACGCCCGAGCAGTTGTTGAGGATGTGCATAAAGGCTTCGTACTCACCATGCACGTCGCTCATAAAATGCTCGGTGCCCTTGGGTAGGTTGAGGATTGCCGAGAGGTTGATAATTTCGGTAAATGCGGATTGTTCGGTGGGGAACTGTCTCGACAGCAGGCGCAGATACTTGAAGTCTTGCGGGTTGCGATCGAATGCGACCATGAAACACCTTCCGATGGAGCTGGTAAAACTGATAAACAGCGTCAAACGTTTATCAGTATGCGCCGCTTTTGTTTCGATTTTGCGCCAGCGGCTGAATTGTCGGCTGAACGGTTTGGTAAATCGATTTAGTTGAGGTAGATATGGCGGTTGAGTGGAGACGACAGAGGGTGTTTTCTCAGATATTTATGCGTGGGGTCGGTGGAGACGATGGTGGTAAAGATGTTCGCTATTTTTGGTTCGATTTGGTAAATAGTGGACATATGTACCGTATGTAGGCTCACTGTGCGATAATTTGCGCAGCAATACGTAAGGAGCCTCATATGAGTGATTTTGTCCTGACCTGTGAATCTGCCGCCGACCGAACTCGGGAGTTCTTTGACTCGCGCAATATTCCTGGCGCGTTTTTTCATTACGAGATCGACGATGTTGTCCATACGGACGATCTGTATCAGTCGATTACGCCGGACAAGTTTTTTGCCCAGATTGCCGCGGGCGCCATGCCCAAGACGTCTCATGTGAGCGGGGGTGATTACGATGAGTTGTGTGAGCCGTTTGTTGCCGAGGGTAAAGA